>JBEDFG010000136.1:0-4215 GCA_041175285.1 Bacteroidota bacterium
ATATCGCAATCCATTCGCTGGCAAGCTTGTATAATTCGCCAAATCAGCTGTTTCTCCAGCGAAATAACGCTGAATCGCTCCATCATAATGCGATGAAACAGCAAAGGCTTTTTGAGCAAAGCTTCTACGTTCCGCCAAGGTGGTCGAAGTCGAACCATGTGCCGCGAAAATCGCAGAAACCTCCGCGTATTGATCACGCGAAGAAACGATTAACACATCGTTAAAATTTTTGGCTCCTCCACGAATTAGGGAGATACCGCCTATGTCTATTTTCTCAATAATATCCTCATCTGAAGCTCCTGATGCCACCGTTTCTTCAAACGGATACAAATCAACCATCACTAAATCCAAGGCTGGAATATCGTATTGCTTCGCAACATCCACATCTTCCTGCAAATCACGACGATGTAAAATACCGCCAAAAACCTTCGGGTGCAATGTCTTCACACGGCCACCAAAGATCGAAGGATAACCCGTCAGGTCTTCCACAGCAATAACGGGGATACCTAATTCTTCTATAAATGATTGGGTTCCACCGGTGGAATAAAGGGTCACACCGTTCTTGTGAAGTTCTTGGATAATCGGCGCTAAACCGTCCTTATAATAAACTGAAATGAGGGCAGATTGGATTTTCTTTAATGACATGGGGCTTGGTAAAAAATGAAGCCACAAATGTACACATTTTGACTAGCATTGGCAAGCCATTTTGCTCCTGCTTCTAAGGCTTTTACTTAGCTTTGGCAAACCTGGGAGGTTTGCCAAAGCTCAACGGGAAAAACTATTTTTTAGTATAATTTTCGTAACGCAACAATCCCTCCAAATAGTAGTAATCCGCATAAATTAGGGGCACATCGATCTCCGAATTCAAGGATTTAGCGCCTACACAATGTTTTATCAAGAAGTTGTTATTCTCATCTAATGCCGCGCGATAGGCAGGACTTGATAATGACTCTAGCATCTTTACAGCATCTGCATAATAACGCTTTCCTTTTTCACCCGAATAGGTACTCAATTCTAATAAAGCGGAAGCGGCAATCGCACCTGCCGAAGCATCGCGCTCTTCGTTTGGAATATTAGGCGCGTAAAAATCCCAATATGGAATTTTATCCGCCGGTAAATTCGGATGATTTAAGTAATAATCAGAAATCTTTTGCGCGAATTCCAGGTACTTCCTATCCTTTGTATTGCGATACATTTCCACATACCCGTACATCGCCCAGGCGTGACCACGGGTCCAACAAGATTCATCTTGGTAACCTTGATGTTGTTTTTTGGCCAATACCTTGCCATCTACATCATAACAAATCACATGGTAACTGGAATTATCTGGACGAAAATGATGCTTCATGGTGTTGTCGGCATGCGTCAAGGCAATCTGACGAAAACGTGGATCTCCCGTCTCCTTAGAAGCCCAAAACAATAAATCCAAATTCATCATATTATCGATGATGACCGGATATTTATATCCACCTTTGAAACTATTCCAAGATTTAATCAACCCAATATTGGGATCAAAACGAGTTGCTAGCGACTTGGCTGATTGAATCAACACTTTCTTGTATTCTGGGTCTTGGGTTAGGCGCAAGCCATTACCAAACGAATCGAACATCATGAATCCTAAATCATGTGTTCCTGTATTGAATTGTTCTTTTTTAACAGCTGCCGTCCATAAACGTGCGGCTTTCTCCCATTGGGCATCATGCGAGCGTTCATACAATTGCCATAAACCACCCGGGAAAAATCCCGAACACCACCATTTGGATGGCATGTTTCGATACGTTCCATCGTGATTGGCGGAGTGAACAGTTACGGAGGTATCTGGCTGTGCAGCCAGCATCAATTTATATTGTTGTTCCGCTAATTTGAATTGTTTATTCACATCGATTTTTTGTGCAAAAACAGATAGAGGCAACAATAGGGCTAGGGTGAATAGGTTTTTCATAGGTTTAGGTTAGACGTCGGACGTTAGACGCTAGACGTTAGTAAAATTAATATATTTAAAAATTAAATTTTAACTCTTAATTAGACGCGAAGTATCGCGTCTCTACATTTCCACAGTCTAAAGTCCAGCGTCTAACGTCTAGCGTCTATCTACCCATCCAACCCCCATCAACCGTCAGAATCGTCCCGTGCACATAGTTAGATGCCTCAGAAGCTAAGAAAACAACAGGCCCCTTGAAGTCATTCGGTTCACCCCAACGACCCGCTGGGATTCGACCTAAAATCGAAGCACTCCGCTCCTTGTCTTCCCGTAAAGCTGTTGTATTATCAGTCGATATATACCCCGGCGCGATGGCGTTGACATTAATTCCTTTGCTAGCCCATTCATTGGCCAAAGCCATGGTCAAACGAGCAATTCCACCTTTGCTAGCCGCGTAGCCTGGCACATTAATCCCTCCTTGAAAACTTAATAAAGAAGCGGTAAAAATGATTTTCCCAGAACCCTGGGCAATCATGGTCCGACCTATCTCCCGACTTAATATAAACTGAGACGAAAGATTGACTTCCATCACCTCATCCCAATATTCGTCGGAATGATCCGCAGCCGGATCACGCAAAATGGTTCCTGCATTATTGACTAAAATGTCAATGCGAGGATAATCACGCAATAAGGCTTTGATGAAATCATATAAAGATTCACGATCCGAAAAATCAGCTTGATACGCCTTGAATTTCCTTCCTAAGGAAATGACAGCCTTTTCAATCTCGGAACCACTTAATGCTAAGGACGCAGAAACACCGATGATATCAGCACCCGCCTCCGCAAGCCCGATCGCCATCGCCATCCCAATCCCTTTTTTACAACCAGTCACGAGCGCGACTTTTCCGCTTAAATTAAATGTTTGCTGCATATGATTCATTTGGAGTAATAAGCCAACAACCATTCATTTTTACTCATGATTATTTCGCAATTACCTGAATTAATTGCTGTGAATCCCTTATGGCCTCATAGGCAATCACCCAGGATTTTCCATTCCATTTGATCGCAGGATAAGAACAATCATAAGCCGAATCGGATACAACGGATTTCTTCAAATTCCCTTTGACATCTTTAACGATTAACCCAATCTGTTTATAATAACGCTCACCCTCTTGCTTAATTTCGGCATACACTAAAGCCGTCTCCCCTTTTGGATTCGATGCTAATTGGGGCATTCTAATTTTATCTCCGACCAAATGTAAAATCATCTTTTTATTGGCCTGATAAGCCCATTTTACACCTGAAGAGCCTTCAGCACCTGTATACCAAGCAGCCTCTAAGCCCAGCACGCCAAGTACCAAAGATGGTCCCGCGTGCGGACATGCATTTACTTTCCAATGATCCTCATACAATGGCACAGACTCCGTATACGTCTTACCAAAATCCGAGGAGTGCACATAACCCATATCACGCTCCCCCTTGTCATTCAAATCCCGGTAAATCACATCTACATTTCCTTTTGCATCGGCTAAGGCATCGATCCGACAGCACTCACAGGTTTGACGATCCAACATTTTCATCTCACCAAATCCTTCTCCCGGACTGGTGCTAGCCGTGACTAACGTACGACCTTTCGGCCCAACTTTCACATCCAACCAATAAGCCCCTACTTCCCCATTTGGCAAGGAAATGATCTTCCCAAACGAATGACTGAGTCCGGCCGCGGTATCCTTGTGAATGTATTGAGGCTTATGCCAAACCCCATTGACTTCCATCGCATACAACAAATCACCGTTAAAACGAGAGGCTGCTGTAGGTCGGTTCATTTCATACAAAAGGATACAAGTGCCGTCTGCTTTATAGGCCAACTTGGGCATTCCCTCCGCATGCGTAGACGCTTTTTTATCAATAGGGACCTGCTCAGCAGGCCCCTGATTAACTTTTCTGAAAAACAAAACTCCATTGGCTGATTTCTCTACCCAAGATAATACGACATCGCCGTTAGATTTCAATGCAAAAGAGGGGTCCAACGCCTGATTAGCTGGATTAGACACTGTTTGCGCGAAAGAAACCTGCGCAAAGAAAACGAGCAAAAGGATTAGTTTTTTCATTTTTTGAATAGTTGGAATACATCAATTTGAACACCAGCTACCACGGTACGAGGCGCAGCTGGCGTGTAAGTAGCCTTATCCGTCGCGTTATTTCCACGCGTCGCCGTCGTTGCATACAGCGCATCGCCTACGTTCAAGATGTTCGTGAAGAATTGATACGCTTTGTAATTATATCCAAGACGA
>JBEDFG010000137.1:0-4418 GCA_041175285.1 Bacteroidota bacterium
AAGACGTATCTAAACCCCCACTAAATGCTAAAATTACTTTCGGCTTGCTCATAATTTATTTGGATTTTCCTTTCTTGTGGAAAGGCATTAATAATTTCTCTTTAATTTTTTTCAATTGGGTGAAGTCGGCAATGTTCTTTAAAAAGATCCATTTGTCGTCTTTTTCCGGTTTAACTGTTGTATGTGCCGGGTCGTAAATCATCCCAGTGCATAAACAAATCTTGCGTTCCGTTCGGGTTAAGATGTCATAATTCACGCAGGATTGGCAACCTTTCCAAAAGTTATCATCTACCGGTAATTCCGAAAAGGTCGTTGGCTCATAGCCCAAATCCGAATTAATCTTCATTACCGCGAGTGAAGTCGTAATACCAATGATTTTTGCATCCGGAAAACGTGTGCGCGATAATTCAAAAGCTTTTGATTTAACCGCTTTGGCGACACCGTATTGGCGGTAGGATGGTTTAACGATCAAACCCGAGTTTGCGACAAACTTGCCATGTTGCCAGGTTTCGATGTAGCAAAAGCCCACGAATTCGCCTGTTACATCATCGGTAGCGATGATGGCCTTGCCTTCCGACATTTTTTCTTGCAGGTATTCGGGTGTACGTTTGGCGATACCGGTGCCACGTGCTTTGGCAGATTCTGCCATCTCGTGGCAAATAGATTCCGCTAGGTCAAAATGGGCTTGACTAGCGATTTGAACAGTATATGAATTCATGAATGGAATCAAGTATAAATGAAACAAATAGGTAAATCAATCTTTCAAGGGAATCATACCCTGAAGATGAATCTTCGTCGTCGGAGCGACGTGACTACATACCTGTTTGAATTATTTATCTTCATGTTCTTGATAAACAGCGTGATTAAACGCTAATTTTGTCTCGATAATAGGGGACAAATTTCAGTAATTCAACGGGGAAATCCCAACAATCAACTGATTATTTCATGGAAAATGATAATTCTTTAACTGCGGAAGCCTTGATTTATGCCTATACCTCGGGCGTCTTTCCGATGGCGGAATCAGATGGAACGATCTATTGGTACCGTCCAGATCCCCGGGCGATTATCCCAATTGATTCCTATAAGCCTGCCAAATCCCTGAAACCGATTCTTAATCGGGGGCAATTTGAAGTTCGAATTGATACGCAATTTGAGGCTGTTATACGTGCTTGTGCGGAACCTCGTGCTTATGAGCAGGAGACCTGGATATCGGAAGAACTCATTCAAGCCTATGTTGATTTACATCAAATGGGTTTCGCGCATTCCGTGGAAGCGTATTTGGATGGAGAGCTTGTCGGTGGACTTTATGGCGTGCATTTCGCTTCAGCATTTTTTGGTGAATCGATGTTTATGAAGGTTTCCAATGCGTCCAAAGTAGCCTTTCATTATTTAATCGAGATATTGCGCGCCAATGAATTTAATTTGTTAGATACGCAATTTATGAATGACAATGTGCAGCGCTATGGTGCCATCGAGATCAAGCGATCGGCCTATGAAAAATTGTTGGAAGCTGCATTGCAACAGGCCTGCGAATTTAAATTGCCGAGTAAATAGCCTAAATTTCATCATAAAGGGCTAAATTGTAGCAAATTTACCGATTATGTCAAAACCGATTCTCGTTATTAAGTTTGGTTCTTCTTCCATTACCCATGCCAATGGGGAGGTGAATGAGCAGACGCTCGAGAAAATTGCGGCACAGGTAGCAAGCCTTCAAGGGGAATATTCTATTGTATTAGTATCCAGTGGTGCCGTGGCAGCCGGTAAGGCTTCCTTGAAACATTACAAAGGTACCTTGTCGGAGCGTAAGGCTGCCGCCGCGGTAGGGAATCCCTTATTAATTGCAAAATACAATCATTATTTCCAAAAATACGGTATCTCCATCGCCCAGAGTCTTTGCGAGCGTCATCATTTTTCCAAACGGGAATCTTTCCTGCAATTGAAGGAAACCTATCAAGAGCTTTGGCGAAATGACATCATTCCGATTGCGAATGAAAATGACGTGGTGAGTAATGTGGAATTAAAGTTTTCGGATAATGATGAATTGGCGACCTTAATCGCTACCGGTTTTGGAGCTGAAAAATTATTGATTTCTACCTCAGTAGGTGGCTTGCTTGACGAACAAGGTCAAATCATTCGCCACGTTGCGGAGATCAATGCATCTATTTTGGATGTGGTGAATACGGATACATCTAGCACAGGTTTGGGCGGTATGATTTCCAAATTGACCTTCACGCGTTTGGCTACTCGAATGGGAATCAAAGTTGTGATTTTTGGATTAGATCAGGCGAATGGGATCATAGACGCTTTGCATGAAAATATCGGAACAGTTTTTGAGCCGCAATCGGCAACACTTTCTGCCCGACAAAAATGGTTGGCTTCCGGTAGCGTCATTACCGGTAGAATCGTTTTAGATAAAGGAGCTGTCAAAGCTATCCAAACCCGGAAGAGTCTTTTATCCGTTGGAGTTCTAGAATACTTCGGCGATTTCGAAAAAGGCGAGGTGGTCGAAATGCTGGACCCACAACACAATCCCATCGCCGTTGCGCGCGCGCGCTATTCCAAATCAGAGCTTGTTATTGCTGCGGAAAGTAAGGAGGTGGCGAATGCGGATGATATTGTAGTCTATTAGACGTTAGACATTAGACGTTGGTCGTTGGAATTATTTGTTTATGGATGCGATACTTCACGACCAATATTATCACCAATTTGATAAAATGGAATCTTTATCAATTTTAATACTCATGATTACTTGAATTCATTCTTTCTTTGTTCATGAAGAAAAAAGAAAGAAAAGTTGAGGATTTGCTCGTTTGGCAGCAAGCCATTTCTGTTGCGAATGTAATTTATTTGCATTTTAATTCATTGAACGATTTCGGCTTTCGAAATCAAATTCAACGTGCTGCAGTTTCCATTTCTAATAATATTACTGAAGGATTTTATCGAAAATCAGATCGTGATTTTAAACGCTTTTTAACGATTGCCTTGGGCTCAACAGGTGAACTGAAATCGATGCTAATTCTTGCTATTCACTTGAAATATATTGATGCAGAGAAACAAGTAGAATTAATGGGCCAATTAAATCAAATTGGTAAAATGTTAAACGCCTTGATTAATTACCTGAGCAATCAAATTGATTGACATAAATTAAAAAGACGCGAATTTCTTCGCGTCTTAATTAATATGCTCCATCGTCCAACGTCTAATGTCTAATGTCCAAAGTCTAGAAGACGCGAAGTATCTCGTCTCTACACAAATGCTTCCATCGTCTAACGTCTAAAGTCCAACGTCTAAAGTCCAACGTCTAAAGTCCAACGTCTAACGTCTAACGTCCAACGTCTATTCCACCACCACCGCTTTCCCACTCTCCACATCCGCTTCCACCGCCTTGTACTTTACATTTTCTTTGATGCTTCCATCTTGGTATTGCACCGTTACACGTTGGTTGCGATCCGCAATTTTGATGGCTTGACGAGGTGCTACGCGCTCCGCTTGGCCTGCTGATGGATCATGGTAGCCTGGCTCTTCTTGTGCGCCAGCTAATCCGCCTAATAAAGAAGATAACGCCTCATCTTTGCTCATTTGCAATTTAGGTGCCTTCTCTTTCGGTGCTTTGAGTGCCGTTTGATTCGTCGATTGTGCCGCAGGAATTTCCGCTTTGATCACGAAGCTAATCGTATCTGAATTTACTCGTGCCACAAATCGTTGGAATAAATCCACCGCCTCAAACTTATAAATCAATAAAGGGTCTTTCTGCTCAAACACCGCATTTTGAACGGATTGCTTCAAATCATCCATCTCACGCAAATGCTCCTTCCACTCCTGGTCAATCAAAGTCAACGTGATGAATTTCTCCATCTCAGAGATTACTTCTTTTCCTTGTGTCGCCAACGTTTTGTCGGCATCTACCACCACTCCTGTCACCATGTGACCATTCGAAATAGGCACCTGAATACCCGAGAATCCTTGACGCTTCGCCTCTTCCGCAACCTGAATTACTTGCTGTGCAATGATTTCATTCTTCGATTTGTAATGCATTTCTGCCGCTAAGAACAATTGTTCCGTGCGTTTATCTATCGCCAAACGATTAAACTCTTCCGCCGAGAACGGTGGCTCCATGCCTAATAATTCAATCACTTTTAGTTCAAGCTCCTCATAATTTGAATAGCTTGTAAGATATTTATGATGTCCAACGATAAACGCTCACCTAATAATGCATTTTGGCGTCGCTTATAAATCGCATTACGTTGGTAATTCATCACGTCATCGTATTCCAATAAACGCTTACGTATACCAAAGTTATTCTCTTCAACTTTCTTTTGTGCACGCTCAATTGAGTTCGTAATCATGGAATGTTGAATCACTTCGCCTTCGTCCATGCCCAAACGATCCATCACTTTCGCAATACGATCTGAACCGAA
>JBEDFG010000138.1:0-4135 GCA_041175285.1 Bacteroidota bacterium
ATTAATTGATGAGTTTTCAGCCTTTGAAAATATGGATGGTGTCTTGAAAAAGCATTGTTCCTATCGCATATTTCGAGATGTCCGTTTTTCTAAAAATAAGGAACCTTATAAAACATGGTTTTCGGCTAGCTTCTCAGAAGGAGGTCGTAAATCAGGTTATATGGATTATTACTTACATTTCGAACCTGGTGGAAAGTCGTTTATAGGTGGAGGGATGTACAATCCGACTCCCGAGCAGTTGGCGGCCTATAGGCAAGAAGTGGATTATAACGGAGCGACGCTTCGCGGTATCGTTGAATCTGACTCATTTGTTAAGTTATTTGGTGAAGCTGAGGGTGATTTGTTGAAAAAGATTCCCAAAGGTTTTGACCCAGCACCTGCAGATGAAATTTATTTACGTCGTAAGCAGTTATTTTATTGGCATCATTTTTCGGATGAAGAAATTGTTTCTTCTGATTTTACCTCCAAGTTAATGTTGGCAGCTATGCAATTAAAGCCCTATTTGGACTTTTTGAATGCCACATTTTTTGATAAAGAACCTTTTTTAAAAGCTTAAAATTTTATGCAGTTTTCGCATTTACACAATCACTCCCAATTTTCATTGCTAGATGGCGCATCGAAGATATCTTCGATGTTTAAGAAAGCAAAGGAAGATAATATGCCAGCTGTTGCCATAACAGATCATGGTAATATGTTTGGGGTGTTCCAATTTGTGGCGGAAGCAGGGAAGCAAGGTGTTAAACCGATTGTAGGGTGTGAATTTTATTTAGTAAAAGATCGTCATAAGCAGGCATTTACGAAAATTGACAAGGATAAGCGCTATCATCAATTATTTCTAGCTAAGAATCCGGAGGGATATCAAAATTTAGTCAAATTATGTTCGCTCGGTTTTATGGAAGGTATGTATTCCAAGTATCCGCGCATCGATAAAGAACTTGTATTAAAGTATCACAAAGGGTTAATTGCGACCACATGTTGTTTGGGTGCATCTGTGCCACAAGCAATCTTGCGTGATGGTGAGGAAGAAGCAGAAAAGGAATTCAAGTGGTGGCTTGACCTCTTTGGTGAAGATTATTATATCGAGGTTCAAAACCATTATATACCTGAACAACAGACAGTTAATGAGGTATTGTTAAAGTTTGCCAAGAAGTATAATGTCAAAGTTATAGCATCGAATGATTCTCATTATTTGGATCAAAAGGATGCCAATGCGCATGATATTTTATTATGTATCAACACGGGTGAAAAGCAAGCCACCCCTACTTACAAAGACATTGAAGGTGATTTTGACATGAAAGGAAAGCGTTTCGCTTTTTATAATGATCAATTTTATTTTAAGTCTACGGAGGAGATGACCAAATTGTGGTCGCATGTTCCAGAGGCAATTGATAATACAAACGAGATTGTTGGGAAAGTAGAAACGTTGAAGTTGACAAAGGATGTGATGTTGCCGAACTTCCAGATTCCTACTGAATTTCTTAATCAAGATGATTATTTGGAACACCTGACCATGGAGGGTGCGAAAAAGCGGTACGTTGACATTGATCAGGTTGTTGAAGAACGTATCCGATTTGAATTGTATACGATTAAGACGATGGGATTTGCGGGTTATTTCTTAATTGTGGCCGATTTTATTCAAGCAGGACGTGATTTAGGGGTATATGTGGGTCCGGGTCGTGGTTCCGCGGCAGGTTCTGTGGTCGCTTATTGTTTAGGTATTACCAATATTGACCCGATTAAATATAATCTACTATTTGAGCGTTTTTTAAATCCAGATCGTAAGTCATTACCCGATATTGATACGGACTTTGATGATGAAGGCCGACAAAAAGTGATTGATTATGTGGTAGACAAATACGGTAAAAATCAAGTAGCTCACATAGCTACTTATGGTACCATGGCTGCTAAAATGTCAATTAAAGATGTGGCTCGCGTATTAGATTTGCCTCTTTCTGAATCCAATGCATTAGCAAAATTGGTTCCTGAAAAACCCAAAATTACATTAGAACGTATTTTCAATGCTCCTTTGAACGGGGATAAAAGTCTCTCTGATAAAGAGGGACTGAATTCCGATGAGATTGAACAGGTTAAGCAGCTACGTCAAATTAAAGATGCAGGAGGTTTACCTGCCGAAGTGATTGAAAATGCTTTGGTTCTTGAAGGCTCGGTGCGCGGAACAGGAATTCATGCGGCAGGAATTATCATTGCACCTTCCGATTTAACAGATATTTTGCCTGTAGCTGCATCGAAAGATGTTAGTTTATTAATCACACAATATGATGGTTCTGTCATTGAGAATGCCGGAGTAATCAAAATGGACTTTTTGGGTTTAAAAACCCTTTCTATTTTGAAAGAGGCTGTTCGTTTAATTAAGCAGAATCATGGTGAGACGATTATTTTGGATGATTTGCCATTAGATGATCGGTTAACGTATGAACTTTACCAGCGAGCTGAAACGAATGGAACGTTTCAGTTTGAATCACCGGGTATGCAGAAACACTTACGGGATTTGAAGCCCGATCAGTTTTCTGATTTAATTGCCATGAATGCCTTGTTCCGTCCAGGACCTATGGTTTACATTCCCAATTACATTGCTCGTAAACATGGCCGCGAAAAGATTGAATACGACTTACCTGAAATGGAGGAGTATTTAAACGATACGTATGGAATTACGGTCTATCAAGAGCAGGTAATGCTTTTATCTCAAAAGTTGGCCAATTTCTCTAAAGGTGACGCCGATGTACTTCGTAAGGCCATGGGGAAAAAGGATAAGGCGACGATTGATAAAATGAAGGGCAAATTCATGGAAGGTGGCCAGGGAAATAACCATCCGGCAGATAAGTTGGAGAAGATATGGACCGACTGGGAAGCTTTTGCTCAATATGCATTTAATAAATCGCACTCGACGTGTTACGGATTAGTAGCTTACCAAACGGGTTATTTAAAAGCTAATTATCCATCGGAGTATATGGCTGCCGTCCTTTCAAACTCATTAGGGAATATTGAAAAGATTACGTTTTTCATGGATGAATGTAAACGTATGGGCTTAACCTTGCTCGTTCCGGATGTAAATGAATCCTCGCGATCATTTGCCGTAAATAAGAAAGGTCAAATTCGATTTGGTTTAGGCGCGATTAAGGGTGTCGGTGAAGCAGCGGTCGATGCGATTGTCGAAGAGCGTAATTTAAGAGGTGAATACAAAGATATATTTGATTTTGTGTCTCGTATTAATGTTCGCCAGGTGAATAAGAAAAGTTTGGAATCATTAGCGCTTGCAGGAGCTTTTGATTGTTTTCCAGAGGTGCAACGTGCTCATTACTTTGCGTTAGATAATGAGAATACGACGTTCATTGAAAAAATTGTTCGTTATGCTTCACGTATGGCTGAGTTGAAGGCGGAAGCTACACAGTCGCTTTTTGGTGAACTTGGGGCGGGAACAGGAAATGATATTGTTAAGCCCAAGATTCCCTTATCGGAACCTTGGTCTGTCATGGAGCAACTGCGAAATGAAAAAGAGGTCGTCGGCGTTTATATTTCCGGGCATCCATTAGATGAATATCGCGTTGAGATACAAAATTTCACGAATTCGAATACCACATTATTGGATTCTCGTCCGAATGCGGTGCAATCCATTGCAGGGATCGTTTCCAAAGTGAATACGCGGACATCTGCAAATGGGAATCAATTCATGATATTTACCTTAGAAGATTACGCAGGTAATTATGAATTTGCCCTGTTTGGTAAGGATTACATTGAATTTGAACGATTTATAGGCCAAGATCGGATGCTATATATTCAAGGTTCCTACCAGCAGAAAAATCGCTACATGGAGCAGATGGTATTCAAGATTCAATCGATTGAATTACTCTCAGAGATTCTGGAAGAACGCACGAAGGAATTAAAGGTATTATTAGATTTACGCTACCTGAATACGGCCTTAATGGATAATTTACATGATGTACTCGAACGCAATAAAGGCACTAAAAAGCTAGTTGTGGAGGTTTTTGATGAAGCAGAGAAGCTACAAATGGATTTTTTGTCACGCAAGATGCAAATTCGTATTGGTAAACCTTTGATTGCTGAATTGACTGAATTAGAAAATGTTACCTTCAAATTAATTTCATAATTTATTGGG
>JBEDFG010000139.1:0-4125 GCA_041175285.1 Bacteroidota bacterium
CTGTGTAACTACGCGTAGTTGTCGTCGTAATCAGTGAATCAACGGTAGATTTTGCATTTAATGCACGCGTTTCTTCGATTTTTTCAGATCCAGCAACTAACTCTTTGTTTTTTACGTTGACTGTTTGATACATCTTATCAAAGATCGGACGGTAAGCGAATACGGCAATGGCCATACCTGCTAACATGATTCCTTTGCGACCAATTTTATCGGAAAGCGCACCAAAGAAAATAAATAGCGGTGTCCCTAATAACAAACCAATCACTAAAATAGTATTCGTTTGAATATCATCCAGGTTGCAAATCTTTAATAAGAAAGTTTGGGCATAAAATTGACCTGTATACCAAACTAAACCTTGTCCCATGGTAGCACCGAATAGCGCTAATAATACGAACTTCAAGTTTAGTTTATTTCCAAAGGATTCTTTTAATGGATTTGTTGAAGTAGTACCTTCTTTCTTTGCTTTTTCAAACATGGGTGATTCTTCCATGTTCCGACGAATCAAGAAAGAAATACCAACCATCACAATGGAAAGCAAGAAAGGAACGCGCCAGCCATATTCATCAAAAGCTTCTTTGCTCATCGCTGAACGCGTTAACATAATTACTCCGAGGGAAATAACTAAACCCACCGTAGCTGTCGTCTGGATCCATGAAGTGAAGAATCCACGACGCTCAGCTGGCGAATGTTCAGCGACATAGGTAGCTGCACCCCCATACTCACCACCTAAGGCTAAACCTTGCAATAAACGTAATGTTAATACAATGAATGGAGCCCAACCGCCAATCGTGGCATAAGAAGGAACTAAACCGATAGCGAAAGTCGCACCACCCATTAACATCAATGTAACCATAAATGTGTACTTACGCCCGATTAAATCGCCCAAGCGACCAAATACCAAGGCTCCAAATGGACGAACGACAAAACCTGCAGCAAAAGTCGCCAAGGTATTTAAGAAGGCGGCCGTTGGATTGTCCGTTGGGAAAAATTTAGTTGATAATACGGTTGCTAATGAACCGAAAATGTAAAAGTCATACCACTCGATGAGTGTGCCGACTGACGAGGCGCTAATAATGTAGGCCAGGCTTTGTTTTTTTTGTGACATAGTTTTTTGAATTAAATGGTTTAAAAGATAAGCTTATAGGTAGTTGGCAAATTGAATAACAAATTCTCCTTTATAATCACTGATATTATCCTTGCTTGAATAAATAGGGCGAGAAGAATATTGGAGGGTAATTTTGGAATTATGTCCGTCTACGTAGAAATTTGAGCCAATGTCAAAATAACTACCTGCGGCAGGCAGGGCATCCAATTGTTTTAAGGTGTAGGCAATGAAAGGTTGAATACGTAATTTAGGACTATCTGAGTATTTAGGCAACAATAAACCAGCTTGGGTATACCAAATAGATCCTGTACCCACCAATGGACGTGCATTTCCTGCCCCTGCCAAAGCTTTGGTTCCAGTGAATGCTGGGTCAATAGTTCCCGGATTCATGATGCCCGCATTTCTTAGGTAATTAGGTCCAAAATCGTTTAAGTAGATTGCTGAATAGGCTGTAATAGCCATGTTTTTCTTTTTATCCCCGATGGGCATATCTAGAAATGCATCTACTGCAAAAGAATTCATGTCATGTTTGCTTTTTACGCCATTGGTTTGGCTAAGGGTACCCTCCGGTGAATTGTAAAAGCCTGCACCTAGGTTGAAGACGCGTTTCGTTCCAACATAAGTACCTACCGTATATGGAAGCAAGTTGGATTCTTGATCTAGGAATTGATACATGACATATCCACCTTTGGATAAGCGGCTATCACCATTGTTATCTACTGCTATCGCATTCGTGGCATTGCTTGCATTTGTAGGAACGAGATTGGTTGCAAAGGGTTTATTAATATTGAAACGGTAATCAAACTTGCCGAGTTTTCCTTTGGCATAAATACCAAATAAACGTGCGAATTGATCACTATTCTCAATCAAAGGCCAGTTGAAGATCGGGGCATCTACTGCTAAGAAATTAAGCGTACTAGCTGAGCTCATTCGCGAGATGCCATTGAAATAATGTAATCCTGCACCGATGGAAAGGGTATTGGGGCTTTCTTTGGTAGCTAATTTGATGGCATATTCACTGTAGGCATCATGAAAAAACATTTGAGGCTTTTTTCCAGCACCATATCCTCCAGTACCCGTGCTTGCTGAGGCACCCCCTTGAACAAATGATTGGTTATTAACTCCGAAGTGCAAGACAACCATGTAGCGAGGTGAGATTTGCGAATAGGCCAAAATACGAATTCGGCGTGCACTGATGTCCATGGTGTTGTCCGATGGAGTTCCATTGACTAATGTGCCTGGGTTATTGTCAATCGTTCGAGCCCAGATTTGGTTCCAAAGTACAAAGCGCATGTATTTAGAACCTTTTTCGTTAAAGTTGATTTTTAACCCGGTGCCATAATCTTGGGAACCTTGGGCATTTAGTCCAAAACTTCCCAGCAATAAGGCAAATAGAATTACAGAAGAGGTTTTCATTTGAATATAAGTTTATAGGGTTTTATTTGCATTTTTTGGTTGAGCAAATATTTCTATTATTAAATGAAAACCTTAAATTTTCTATGGCTATGCTAATTTGGTATAGTTTTATATGCTTTTTATGCGTGTCCATTGAATTACCATAAATTTGTCACCTAATTCAGTGATAATCATACCCTTGTTGCTGAGGTTTCCGGGTACGATGACAAACTCCGAAAGTTCTTTGTGGTTTAGTATTCGGTAGGTAGGTGTATAGAACTCTTGCTTCGGTATTTTGATCCGGTATTTTTTCACCCAGTTCATGACAGAAACGTGGCTTATGCCTAGTAATCGTTCGATTTCGCGGTAGCTTACTCCTTCAATGTATAACTGGAGTGCTTTGATGACATAGTAACTATCAATGCTCTTGCCCATTTTGGCAACAGTGAAGTTGTAGCCACAGGATTTGCATTTAAATCGTTGTTTTTCATTAATGATCCCATTTTTTGCGACTTCATAGGAGGAGCATTGTGGACAAGGAGTATTGGATGCCATAAGTATCTATATTATTTTAGCAAAGCTATAGAAAATTACCAAAAATGGTAATTTTAGTAGAATAATTTTAATTTTGTTTATTGATTTTAATTTTATGGAAGAATTTAAAGAGACGCAGCGGTTTACGCAATGGTGGTTATGGTTGATATTAATATTTACATGGGGTTCAATGTCCTACAGTTTATTTACGGAAAGCCCGAAAGAGACCGTTGGTATTGTCGTTTTAGTTGTCATGATGATCGGATTGCCGGTGCTATTTTTACAAATGCGGTTAACTACTCGAATTACCGAAGCTGGCATTTATGTACGTTTCATCCCCTTTCACTTCAAAGAGCAATTTTATCCTTGGGATTCGATTGAATCAGCCCAAGTTCGAACTTATAATGCTTTAATGGAATATGGAGGCTGGGGGATCAAATACGGGTTTAATGGCCAAGGAAAAGTCTATAACGTTTCTGGCAAAGAAGGGCTTCAAGTGGTTTTTAAATCGGGCGAAAAATTATTAATTGGCACCCAAAAACCAGAGGAAATTCAAGTTGCCGTTCGACTGTAAATTATCAGGTTCTTGCGCAATTAATGTCGTTTAAAAAACGTTCGCAAGTTAGCCAGCTACGCTGCCGGGGTCAACGACCCCGGCAGCGTCACCCCCGCGCGTGAGGCGTTCGCACAAAGCGCGAAATGCCGAAATAAAGCCGTAACTTGCGGCATCATTATGAGAATGCTTGTTATTTCCAGTTATTACTCATAAGCACACATTCTCATTAGTATATGACATTTCAAGAGTTACACCTCATCGAGCCAATCTTAAAGGCGCTCGGAGAGGAGGGTTACACAAACCCAACACCCATTCAAGCTCAAGCTATTCCTATTGTATTAAAAGGCACTGATTTATTAGGTTGTGCTCAAACTGGTACAGGAAAAACGGCCGCTTTTACGCTTCCCATCATTCAACTGATGGACGCAAATCAAACATTTCAAAAACCTAAAAAAATCCGTGCTCTCATCGTGACACCCACCCGGGAACTTGCGATTCAAATCGGAGAAAGTTTTAAAGCCTACGCACGCCATAC
>JBEDFG010000140.1:0-5428 GCA_041175285.1 Bacteroidota bacterium
TAATCCCATGCTTTCAGATTTGCCCCAAATGCCATCCCTCGAGCCGTATTATTTATGCCGGAAGAAATTAATGTGCCTGCAACGTGTGTGCTATGTAAATCTGATGATAAGCTCGTTTCTTGTGAGCTAATTCGACCCGTGAATTCTTGATGGGTAAGCAGCGGAGTTCCCCCGTCCCAAATACCTAGCCAGCCAGACAAGGTGTCCGAACCGCCATTAAGTGAGACACCTAGCGACCCTCCTTGATAAAGCTGATCCGTACGGGTCATTTGTCCGGCAAATCGATTGGAATGATGAGTTAAATACATGGCTTCCCCGACCTCATTGAATTGTTGGAACACGATTCTTCGACCCAACCCTAAATCATCGCTGAATTTTCGCCTGAGCCTGGCTTTTTTGATATAAGCTATCGCGTAATTTACTAAATGCGGTTGCATTCGCTTGACGTTTCGTAAGCTCATCCGTGCGATAAAGTGATTTTGTTTGGCCTATAAGTGGAAAACATCCTACAAAAAGTAAGGCGCAAATAATCCAGGTAACGTAGAGTCTCGAGGCCATCGAACGCATGTATCAATTTAATTAGGACCCAATTTAGGCTTTTTCTTTTATTTCCACGCGAAAGGTTTTTCGGTGAATTGGGGTAGGCCCCATACGAAGCACGGCTTTTCGATGTTCAATCGTCGGATACCCCGCATTTCGTTCCCATCCATATCCCGGAAATTGTTCCGCAGCCTCTTTCATCCAATGATCTCGATAGGTTTTAGCCAAAATTGATGCAGCCGCTATGGAGAAAAATTTAGAGTCTCCTTTGACGATGCAGGTATGTGGAATAAATGGATACTCGATGAACCGATTTCCGTCCACCAACAAATGATCTGGGCGAATGGCTAGCTCATCTACGGCCTTATGCATCGCTAAAACACTCGCTTTGTAAATATTGATTTCGTCGATTTTTTCATGGTCAACTTCAGCAATTGCATATGCGATGGCTTGATTTTTTATCACTTCGATCAATGTTTCACGCTGCCTTGCCGTCAGTTTTTTCGAGTCGGTCAATAAAGGGTGGTTAAAGTCTTTGGGTAAAATGACGACCGCTGCCACAACCGGACCAGCTAAGCATCCGCGACCTGCTTCATCCAGTCCAGCTTCGATGCCATCTGGTGAATAAAAAGCCAATAAGCCACTTTCTTTATTTTGCATATAATGTACCCATTAATCAAAATTAGTTGGTGATTACATAAATATGGGTTAAAATTGAAGATTATTTCCAAAGGTATTCTTATGTTACGTCAAATTACCCTACTTACAGTTGCCATTTTTGCATTCGTTGGCCAAGTTTCGGCTCAAAAATACAAGCCTAAAAAGATTTTTCATTTAGAGGCAAAATCGGCTAGATTTGTTGGCAGCGGCGTTTCAAACGAATCATATTACTTTAAACCTTCGTTGGAATTAGGTCTTGGAATTCAATATCCAATTACTTCTCGCGTCAGCTTTAGTCCTCAATTGAATTTATCTCAACGGGGATTTAGTGGCAAGACTATTTTTTCTGATTCAGCGTATACAAAACGCAGTATTACAACTCAATACTTAGATGTAAGTCCAAACTTTGAAATCAAGTTAGGCAGCCTTTCCGAATTCGGAAGTGGTTACTCTATTTGGGGTGGTCCTTACTTAGGAATTGGCCTTTGGGATAATTCAACTTACGAAAAGCGGGCTCAAACAGCATCAGGATTTTACGCCACGACAACGACTAATGGCGAGAGTTTTTCGCGGGATATTCGTCGGGTAGACATGGGCGTTAAGTTGGGCATCGGAATTGTGACCCAAAACTTTGTTTCGTTCGGATTAACTTACCAAACTGGCTTAATCAATATTTCTACGGAACCTGGTGAATTACGCAATCAATCACTTGGCTTTTACATGCGTGTCTTTTTCGACGAGATTTTATAATCTTAGCGCGTAAACAATAAGCGTTCTCCTTTTTTAGATAAGTCAAACTTGCCTCCTTGGTAAGCTAGATGTCCCGACACGAATGTGTGGCTAATGCTATGTGGGAACGTATGGCCTTCCAATGGCGACCAAGCGCATTGGTATTCTAAATTTGACTTGGATACGGTATGTGGTGTCTGTAAATCCACAATAGCTAAATCTGCCCAATAGCCTTCTCGAATATATCCTCGGTCAGTTATTTGAAAACATTCGGCTAAATTGTGTGCCGTCTTCTCTGCGATTTGCTCTAAACTTAATACGCCTTCCGTTGACATTTCTAATAACATCAATAATGGATGCTGTACTAGCGGTAAACCTGATGGAGATTTCCAATAACCTTGTTGTTTTTCCTCCCACGTATGTGGTGCATGGTCTGTCGCAATAACATCAATCGCACCCGATTGCAAAGCTGCGCGGATCGCCTGACGATGTCTGGCCTCTTTAATTGCCGGATTACATTTAATGAGGTCCCCTAGTGTTTCATAATCCGCTGCATCAAACCACAAATGGTGCACACAGGCTTCGGAAGTAATGCGCTTGTCTTTGACCGCCTTTCCCGTTTCAAATAATGCCAGCTCTTCTGCCGTGCTAATATGTAGAATATGTAAACGGGTATTTGATTTTTTAGCTAATTCCACGGCCATCGAAGAAGACAAATAACACGCCTCTTCATTTCGAATTAATGGGTGAATAAATGAGGGCGCATCCTCCGGATATTTTGCTCTAAATAATTCCAAACGGGCACGCACCGTTGCTTCATCTTCGCAATGTGTTGCAATCAACATGTCACTGCTCCCAAACAAGTTCTCGAGCGTTTTCATGTTGTCTACTAACATGTTTCCCGTGCTCGAACCCATAAACACTTTAATTCCGCATACATTATGCTTGTTCGTCTTCAGTACTTCCTCCAAATTGTCATTTGCCGCTCCCATAAAAAAGGAGTAATTGGCCAACGAGTTTTCGTGGGCGATATGGTATTTGTCCGCTAATAATTCCTGAGTCAATGCGTTGGGAACCGTATTAGGCATTTCCATAAATGACGTAACACCACCAGCAACAGCTGCACGAGCCTCACTTGCAATGGTCGCCTTGTGTGTTAAACCAGGCTCGCGAAAATGAACCTGATCATCAATCATGCCTGGAAAAATATGTTTTCCCGTCAAATCAATCACAACATCAGCCGGTGTAGCACTGATTTGCGAAGCAATTTGGTCAATCCGACCGTTCTTAATTCGGAGATATCCTGAACTAATTTTTCCTTCGTTGACAATCTGTGCATTCTGTAATAAGTACTGAGTCATGTTAATCGATTTTAATTTGGGTAATTCTAAATTCCGTCCGACGGTTTTGTTGGTGCATCTCCTCTGGACAATCCACCCCATCCACACATCCATTGAGCAATTGACTTTCTCCATACCCTTTAGGTGTAATGCGAGAAGGTTTAATGCCTTTAGCCAATATATAGTTGACCGCCGACTCTGCTCTAGCTTGAGACAGTTTTTGATTATACGTCTTGTTTGATCGAGCATCCGTATGTGCCCCTAATTCCAAACTGATTTGTGGATTATCATTCAAAAAGTAAACCACTTTATCCAATTCCGTTGCAGCATCTGGTCGGATGTCTGACTTGTTCACATTGTAGTAAATAGAGTGAATGCCATATAATTGGGAAATTTCTTGGCCTACTTCGGGCTGATCCATTGCTAGTTCAAACGTATAGGTTGTATCCGTTTGTTCCTTGATCAGTTTGCTAGGAGGGATGGTTCGTCCTTGCATCGAGAAATCGTTCCTTACAGTCAGGTATGATTCTTTAGATCCCTTGAAGTTCAGTTCATCCGTTTCTACTAAGTCAAAAATAGGCAAATACCCCTGTTTGTCGGAGCTGAATACCTGCGCTTCTTCATTGTCGCGTTTGATGCTAATGCTGGCACCGGCGATTGCTTGACCTTCTAAATTAACCACGCGTGTTTTTAAATGATAAGCTACGCTCTTGTTACTTGGAGCATCTTTCTGTTTTTGTGGGTTTTCAATTCCCCACCAGGCATTTTCAGCTTGAGGTGATTTGAAAAAATAAATATCATCATCCCCTTTTCCCCCTGGGCGGTTGGAGCTAAAATAGCCTGACGTAGAATCAGCGAAACAAATCGCGAAATCATCTCCGATCGAATTGATAGGTGTACCTAGGTGCTGCACCACGATTTCATTTTCGTTTCGGCTGGCAACATATAAATCTAATCCGCCGATCGAAGGGTGTCCATCCGAAGCAAAATATAATTTGCCTGCATCGCTTACTTGGGGAAAGACTTCATCTCCAGGGGTATTTATAGTGGATCCCATGTTGATTGGTCGGCCAAATCTTCCCAATATTTACTCGATATAGATCAAGGCCACCTTTGCCACCTCTACGGTTTGAACTGAAATATAAGGTTCGGTCATCACTTGAAAAGCAAGGGCTGCCATCCCAGGCAATGGAGTCCGAAATCGCGAGACGTTCGGGGATAGACCAGGAATCACCTATTTTGGATGAAATGAATAAATCCACATCCGGCGAAGCATCTTTTTTGCCCGTATTACCACGAGCAAAAACCATTTTTCTGCCATCATGGGTGAAATTGGCGTTTTCCAGATAGATTTGTTGGCTATACAACACCGGTGTCCCTATCTCCAGGTCTGATTTTAATGGCGCTGTTACCAGGCCCAAAAATGGCAAGCCATTATTTTTGTAAATGAGTGGTTTGCTTGAACTTGTGAATAATAAGTTGGCCCCTTGTATCACAGGAGCAAATTCTGTTTGTGCCGTATTTCCAGTGATTGGATATACTTGAACTAGGCTTTTCTGCGTAATTAATTCGGGTATTTTACTTAAGTTTTCTAATTCCATTTCAGCCTTTATTTGATTAGGCCGACTAGGTTTTGAGAGTAAAAATTTTTCTAAATAAGATTTGGCTTTTGAATAGTCGCCGGTTGACTTAGCCGCCATGGCAATGTGGTAGGCTAATAGGTCGTCAGGTATACCTGCTTGTAATGCTTTTTCGAGATAGGGTAGCGCGCTTCCGATCCGATTAGAGAGTCGGTAAGATTCACCGATTATATAAGCAGATTGATTGTCAAGCTCGTTTTTTGCGGCTAATGGCTTAAGCGTTTGAATCGCAAAATCGTATTCGCCGCGTTCGAAATAGGATTGCCCTTTTTGGGTGACAGATTGAATAATACCGCATCCTGAGCCGATCGAAATAATCAGCATAAAAATGAATGGACAGCTTAATTTTGGATTCAATCGAGGCATAGTGGATGTAAGAACTTTCAAATGTAATAAGCTATGCTCATAATTTTCATGTACCTTTGTAGAAATTATCAATTAGTTAGGGAAATAAATCCCCGTGTAATCCAGCAGTGATGTTGTATATTTTATGAGAAAAAGAATTCAAAAGGACGACAA
>JBEDFG010000141.1:0-4083 GCA_041175285.1 Bacteroidota bacterium
TAGTTTGCCTGCATGAGAATTATTCTATTGATTTTATTTTGTAGTTTCTCGGCTTTCGCCCAGAATTCATTGCACCTCCATCTTCAAGACACCAACAATGAATCGTTGCCTTTTGCGACAATTCTATTAAAAAAATCCACTGACTCTAGCTTAGTTAAAGGGTTAAATACAGATGAAAACGGCGATTTACGTGTTGGCAAATTACCGCTAGGCAAGTTTACCTTGACGATACAATCCACCGGGTTAAAATCAATTAAATTAGATCTTGAAGAAATTACGGCTGATTCCAAAATCGAATTAGGTACCCTCACATTAAGTCCGTTGAGTACCGAATTATCAGAGGTCAAAGTCACAGCAACTAAACCATTTATTGAAAAGAAACTTGATAAAACGATAGTCAAGGTTGAGAACTCCGCCATGGCTGCAGGAAATACGACCATGGAACTTTTAGAGCGATCTCCAGGGGTAATTGTTGACAAAGATGGCAACATTTCACTTCGCGGTAAATCGGGTGCCAAAGTAATGATTGATGGTAAAATATCGTATTTAACGGGAGCGGATTTGGCAAACTACCTAAAGAACTTACCCGCTGACCAAATTTCCCAATTAGAAATCATGACCAATCCATCTTCGCGCTATGATGCCGCAGGAACGGGAGGTATTATTAATATTAAACTAAAAAAGAATTCCAATATTGGCCTGAATGGATCTGCCAATGCCACATTTGCGCAGGGTGTTTATGCTAGAGAAAGTACTGGTGTCAACTTGAATTACCGCAAAAATGGTTGGAATTGGTTTGGAAATGGATCTGTGGTCAATCGAAAAACTTTAGAAAGGAACTACCTAACTCGCTATTTTAGAGCTCAAAATGAAATTTGGGAAAATAATTATGGCTTTAAAAACGAAAATCAAAGTAGTCAATTAAAAGGTGGAGTCGATTGGTATTATTCCAAAAAGACGACATTAGGTATCCTGCTATCAGGAAATTTCAATCAATACACCTTGAATAATGGACTAAACCAAACGATTCAATATACCTCGACACGTGATCCACTTTTTCGTTTAAACACCTACAATAATGTAGGTAATCCAAGTCAGAATTATGCAGCTAATTTTAATATAAAGCATGCTTATGATAGTACAGGGAGAGAAATAACGATTGATTTAGATTATGCACGATTTGAAGATAATAGTACATCCAATCTTAAATCCCAGTTCCAAAAAGGAAATTATAATCCACTCCGAATGGATTCCTTATTAATCAATCATGCCAAATCATTCGTAGACCAATACTCATTCAAACTTGATTATGTCATTCCATCATTTTTAAAATCAAAATGGGGGACAGGACTTAAGTCATCTTATGTTCAAACCGATAATGACTTACGCTTTCAAGGGAAAAACGAAGGGGATGCTCAATACAAATTCCTAACGGGCCAAAGCAATCACTTTATCTATCGAGAACAAATTCATGCCGCTTATTTAAATACTGAGCGCGCTCTTGGAAAATTCAGTTATCAGCTGGGCCTACGAGGGGAATGGACCGTCGCAGATGGGAATTCTGAAGCATATACGGCAGATTCAAAGTCAACCACATTCCATAGAGACTATGCACAACTCTTTCCAAGTGCATATTTTCAATATGATGTGACTAAAAACCAAAGTTTAAGCATGAACTATTCTCGTCGAATCGATCGTCCGAGTTATGGTGACTTAAACCCATTTGTGTTCTTTCTTGACAATTATACGTTCAAAGTTGGCAATCCTATGTTGATGCCCCAGCTGACAAATTCACTTGAATTAAGTCATACGTACATGGGTGCATTTAGTACCACGTTTGGTTATAGTCACACAACCAATGTCATTACTGAAATACTAAAACAAGATACTGAGGCACGTAAATCCTATCAAACAACGGCTAATATGGCCGAAAGAACGAATTACAGTCTAGGTTTCTCATTACCTATACCGATCAAAAAGTGGTGGACGAGCAATACGGATATCTATTTTAATCGAGCAGAATTAGTTGGTCAAGTTGAAAATGCAAACTTAAGTCCGGGTCGAAACCAGTTCTACATTAATTCGAACCACATATTTACACTACCTAAAGATTTTCGAATTGAAATCGGAGGAAATTATTTCACCGGAGGATTAGAGAGTGCCTTTATTTTTGGAGCAGGAGGAGCACTTAATTTAGGTGTTCAAAAACAAATTCTAAACAAGCGTGGTGTCTTAAGGTTGAATGCCCAAGATTTACTTTATACATCTAATCCAGATGTATTCATCAAATATGGTGATTTAGATATCGTGGTTCGCCCACGGCAAGATTCTCGCGTAGTCAGGCTAAATTTTACTTATCGCTTCGGAAACATGTCGATAAAAGGGGCGCGTGAGCGTGCTACCGGGCTGGAATCGGAGAAATCTCGCGTAAAAACGAAATAAGTATTACTCTAAAAATCCGAATTTCCCCATTTCGAAATCCTCAAAAGCCTGCATAATTTCTTGTCGGCTATTCATTACAAACGGTCCATGGGCGGCAATCGGTTCCCGAATCGGTTCACCGCTCAGTACCAAAACAATCGAATCTTCTGTTGCCTCTATGTCAAATTGGGTACCATCTGTATCAAAAAGCACAAAGTGATTTTCAGGAGCTAGCTCAATTCCATTTACGCGAATTTCACCTTCAATGACAACCAACGCCGTATTGTATGCAGCTGGGAAATCAAAACTTGCTTTTCCTCCTTGACTTAATTTAGCATTTAACAAATTAACTGGGGTGAACGTATTGGCTGCTCCACGCGTAGTTTGATATGAACCCGCAATCACTTCGACTTCGCCTAATTGAACGGGAACACGTGGTATCTGCTTGTTTTCGATGGCTTGGTACTTAGGTGCCGACATTTTATCCTTAGCCGGTAAATTAACCCAGAGTTGTACCATTTGAAAATCACCGCCCGTTTTACTAAATTCTTCTTCGTGGTATTCTTTATGTAATACGCCAGAAGCGGCTGTCATCCATTGTACATCTCCTTCGCCGATAATTCCACCGCCACCAGCGCTATCATGGTGAGCAACACGTCCTTTGTATGCAATAGTCACCGTTTCAAATCCACGATGCGGATGAACGCCTACGCCTCGAGGAGTATCTGATGGAGAAAAATGAAATTTGGCACCGTAATCCATCATAATAAATGGACTCATCCGTTGCATCTCTAAACCATGTCTACTAGGTATAAAGTTGTGTACTCGAAATCCATCACCTACAAAATGAGGAGGTCCTGGAGGGTAAATGGCTTGAATCGACTTAGTTGACATAATTACAATGTTAATGACATAGCTTGATGAACAATATCTGCTTCAATAAAAGTTCCCCCATACGACTCGAATCCCAATGAAGCATATAAAGGCATGACGGTTTGTTGGGCATGCAAATAATAATAATTCACATCAGGATAAGCCATTTGTGCCTCCTGAATCAAAAAACGCACCATTTCGGAGGCATACCCCTGACCACGGTATTCGGCTAATGTCGCGATGCGTTCAATTTTAATACCTTTCTCTGTCTTGCGATATCGACCTGTTGCCACGGGTTTACCATGGATCCAATATAAATAATGAATGGCCACAGCGTCTAATTCATCAAATTCTTCTTTGGGCAAACACTTTTGTTCCACGACAAAAACCTCCGTACGAATGTCAAAAACAAGATCAATTTCAGCAGGGGATAGGGCCTGCTTGATTTTATTTGTCTTGCTTTCCATATGCCTCGATAATCTTGCGTACTAAACGGTGACGAACAACATCAGATCCGTCTAATTCTACGAATGAAATCCCATTTATGCCTGCTAAAATACGTTCAGCCTCACCCAATCCGGAAACCTGATTTTTGGGTAAATCGACCTGCGATTTATCGCCTGTAATAATCGTTTTTGACTGAATACCCATACGCGTCAAGAACATCTTCATCTGCATGGAAGTCGTGTTTTGGGCTTCGTCAAGTAATATAAAGGCTTTATTTAAGGTACGACCTCGCATGTAAGCTAAAGGTGCAATTTCAATGGTACGATTTTCCAGGTAGAATTT
>JBEDFG010000142.1:0-4074 GCA_041175285.1 Bacteroidota bacterium
GCAGCAAAAAGATAATTCATGCGTAACGGAGCTTTCTGATCTAAATAATCCCCAAAGGTCTTATTCGAAAAATTCAAATACATACAATAGACAAAATTAGTCAAGAACCCGCCCCAAAGAACCACGATAAAAATCACGTTATTTTGAAACAATGGATCACAACCTTTAGCCACTGCAGCACCCGCCATATCCTTACCAGCTTCAATACCAAAATTAAAACAAGCACTACACAAACCTGAAATCGTCGCCACGATCAAACCCTTCGTTAAACTAAATTCCTTGATGGTTTCTTGCTTTTGCTCGGTCGACAACTCCCCTTCCTTCATCATACCTGCTTTTCCGCATAGATAAATTCCAAAGACACAGACCAAAATACCCAACAATACGACTTGACCACCTGTGCTCCCAATAATGTGCGAAATCGTATCACCTTGCACTCCTGCAAATTCCCGATAGATCGGAGGAACCAAAGCGCCGAAAATACTGCATAAACTTAAGGCAATCGACATACCCAAAGACATCCCCAAATAACGCATCGCTAATCCGAAGGTCAAGCCACCAATACCCCATAAAACCCCAAACGTAAACGTCCAGAAAAAAACATCCGAATTAACCTCTTGGATAATCGTCATAAAATCCGGAATGGTTAAATAAGCAGCCAAAATGGGAACAATCAACCAAGAAAAAACACCTCCCACAATCCACGCGCTCTCCCACGACCACACATGTATCTTCCGATACGGAATGTAAAATGAACCAGAGGCAAAACCTCCCAACGAATGAAAAAACAATCCTAATAAAGAACCCATAATGATTTATTTAACCGTAAATACATATTTCCCTGAACCAATTCGAACACGGTCTCCCGTCATCATTTCACCATCTTGTGCCATTTGACCTGATCCTACACGAGGCAATTGCACCGTCGCCGTTGCATTCACCGGCACTTCTACCGTAAGCGTAAATACACCCGAATCTAATCGCCAATCTGAAGAAACTTTTCCGTAGGGAGTCTCTAAACTCGTTTTGGCAAAACTTAAGCCACCCCCTAATTCAGGTTTGATGACAATTTGCTTATAACCTGCCCCATCAAATTCTTCGGTATCAATACCACCAACCGTCCGATACATCCAGTCTCCAATCGCACCATACGCATAATGATTGAACGACGTCATACTTGGATCTTGAAACGTCGAATCTGGTTTCATCGAATCCCAGCGCTCCCATATAGTTGTCGCTCCATGTGCCTTAATTGGGTATAACCAAGAAGGATACGTGTCTTGCAACAATAATTTATACGCCACATCATTCCGTCCAAAACGAGTCAAGACCGGATTCAAAAATGGTGTCCCCAAAAATCCCGTCGTCAAATGATATTGATAGCTCTCTATATTGGTAACCAAACGATCCAATGCTGCTTGACGCAAAGAACCCGGAATCATATCAAATTGTAAAGCCAAAATATAAGCTGTCTGTGTCTCGGATATTAAGCGACCATTGGCCGTCATAAATTCCTTCTGAAATTGCAATTTGATGCGATCCAACAAACGCTCCCATTCCTTATAATCCTCCATTTTACCTAAAATACGAGCCGTTTTAATCATCAATTGCGTGTTGTATGCAAAAAAACATTGAGCGACTAGGTAGTTGTCAGTAACTGCCGACTTCTGTCCGATCATACCTTTGGAATCATCTACGCGATAAGACAACCAATCCGCAAATTGAAAACCTGTGTTCCATAAATCGTTCTTTGCTGCTCCGCGAACATAGTTCAAATAAGCTTTCATACTTGCATATTGGTTTTCCAATACCAGCTTATCGCCATAGGTTGTATACACATTGTAGGGAATAATAATGCTCGCATCAGACCAGCCCGCGGCACCGGCTTGGTTATTTTCTTTTCCAATGGTTGTACGAGTCAATACATCTGGAATCACGAATGGAACTGCGCCATTGGGTGCTTGATCAGCCACAACATCTTTAAGCCATTTAGCAAAAAACTGATTCACATTAAAGTTGAATGCTGCTGTACGTGAGAAGACTTCCGCATCTCCGGTCCATCCCAAACGCTCATCACGTTGCGGACAATCCGTAGGCACATCTAAGAAATTACCTTTTTGACCCCAACGAATATTGGATTGCAATTGATTGAGCAATGCATTACTTGTCTCAAAACTACCCGTGGATTTCATATCTGAATTCAAAGCAATCGCCTCATAATCTTCCGCTTGCACATCCAAACCTTCCACTTGAACATACCTAAATCCAAAGAATGTAAAATGTGGTTCTAAGACTTGTTGATCACCATTTAAAATATACGATGCCTGCGCTTTCGCAGAACGCAGATTAGCAAAATAAGGCTCGCCCATTTTGTCCAACATCTCCACGTGATGTAATTTAACTACTTGCCCTGCCTTTCCTTTAACGGATAATTTGACCCAACCTACCACGTTTTGACCAAAGTCTAAAATTGTTTTACCTGATTTCGTACGCAATACTTTAGCCACTTTTAGGTGCTCTTGCTTACGAATAGGCTCATTTTCTTGTGCATGAAGCACATACATCGAAGCCATCGTTTCTACAACCGGCGACCAGGTAGTTGGCCGTAACCGCGTATCCTGCTTTTCCCCATCGTAAATTTCAGAGGCCAAAATTGAACTTAAACTAGCCTTCCATGAATTGTCTGAAATAACTGATTCCGTCGAACCGTCAGCATAGGTAATCTCCAATTGACTTAATAAAGCCGTTTGTGCTCCATAAAAATTCTTATTGTTTTCCCAGGCGATTCGGGTACGAAACCATCCAGACCCCATCAAAACGTCCAATTGGTTCAATCCCTTCTTTACTTCCGCTGAAATATCGTATACCTGAAATTGCAAATGCTTATTGTAGCTAGTCCAACCAGGACTTAAGAAAGCATCACCCACCCGTTTCCCATTGATGGTAGCTTCATATAAACCACGAGCCGTGATAAATAAACGAGCAGATTTAACTTCTTTTTTAGCAAAAAAAGATTTTGCCAAAATCGGTACGCGACCGTCTACCGTATCCGATGCAATGCCTGAACTAATCCACTTCGCTTTCCAGTCGGCCGTGTGTAATAACGACGTTTTAAATTCCGTCCACAATACCTTACTTGCTTTTCCTTGATTATCCCAAACTTGAACCGCTACTTGATAAGCCTGATTTGATTGTAAATCGGAACCGGCATACGGGATAAATAAGGATTGATCTGAATCAATTTTCCCTGATTTCCAAACCGTATTACGTCCTGCTAACACGTGAATCGAATATGATTTTTGAGTCACATTCCGATTTGAAGAACTTAATTTCCAACTGAATCTTGGATGCGTCACACCGATTCCCTGAGGTGCTTGTTGGTTTTCAATCTGAATCGACTGAACAGAAATCTGTCCTAATACTAAAAGCGGGGAAAGAAAAAAGACAATGAGTAGCCCTTTCTGCAGCAGAATTTTCATAAATTTCAAGGTTTAGAATTCAAAGCAAGCTACAAATCTATTTGTAAAATTAAAACAACAGTCCTTAGCCACCCTAGGACAGTCAGCCTATGAAACTACGTTTATTGCTCTTTCTAGAAATTGGCTTAGCCTGCATGGCCTGGATGCAAAAAGATATCGATTATACGCAGTGGGCCTCCTATTTGGGTGGTCCAGATCGGAATCATTACTCCACATTGAATCAAATCACACCTGAAAATGTAAAAGATTTGCAAGTAGCCTGGACCTATTCCTTACCTGATTCAGGCCAAATGCAGGCGAATCCCATCATCGTGGATGGTGTTTTATATGGGGTTTCCGCGTCTGTGCAGGCATTTGCTTTGGATGCAGCCACGGGGAAAGAAATTTGGCGTTTTGGTGATCCGCTTAAAAATTGGGCGAGCACTTCCCGCGGTGTCAGCTATGCCAAAGGACGTATACTCTATACCGTTGGCCCCAACCTCTGGGCCTTAGATGCCAAAACCGGGAAACCCATTGATACCTTCGGGGACCATGGAAAAGTAGATTTACATACGGGATTGCCAGCCATTGCACAAAACAAATTCATCATTTCCAA
>JBEDFG010000143.1:0-4054 GCA_041175285.1 Bacteroidota bacterium
GTGATTGAACGAGATGATAAAGTCCTTTTCTTATCGATTGAGAAGATTATTGCACATTATTTGCAAAAATTATATCGTAATGTTGAAATAGAATCGACGAGCTTATTTCGAATAACACGTAATGGTGATTTTGATGTGGTTGAGCATGAAGATGCGGAGACCGACTTTGTGGATGAGATCAAGAAGAAGATTAAGGATCGTCGCCTCGGTCGCGTGACTCGTGTAGAAGTTGAAGAGCAGCATTCTGATTTTCTTTTGGGCGAGATGCTTAACCGTTGGAATTTAGATAAGTCCGACATCTTCATTAAGAAATCCATTTTAGATTTTACGGCCTTTTGGCAAATCTTGAAATATCCTGATTTTAAATCAAAACTTGCGCCTAATCCAGCGGTAGTTCCACCATTAGGATTGAAGTCGGTGCAAATCAATGATATTTTCGAAACGATGAAGCGCGGTGATATTTTGCTGCATCATCCTTATAATAATTTCGAGCCCGTTATTCAATTGTTGGAGCAAGCTGCCGACGACCCGCATGTATTAGCGATCAAGATTACCTTGTATCGAATATCTAAGAATTCTCGAATCGCGAGCGCCTTGTTACGTGCGGCTGAACAAGGTAAACACGTGTCGGTATTGTTTGAAGTGAAGGCCCGTTTTGATGAGGAAAACAATATTCGGGAAGCGACTCGCCTACAAAAAGCGGGATGCTTTGTGATTTATGGTATTCCAGGTTTAAAGACCCATACCAAGTTATTGCAGGTCATCCGGAATGAAGGAAAGCATGTGATGAGTTATGCGCACTTGTCGTCAGGTAACTACAATGAGGATACGGCGAAGTTGTACACCGACTTAGGTTTATTGACAACTGACTCGCGTATAACGCAAGATATTTCAGAGTTTTTTAATGTGATCACAGGGCATTCGATGCCTACGCATTATGAACATTTGATTACGGCGCCACGTGATATGCGGAATCGCTTGATTGAAATGATTCAGCAAGAAATTGATAATCATTCCCAAGGATTGCCTGCTGGAATTTGCTGGAAAATTAATTCATTGCAGGATTTAGACACGATGGAGGCTTTATATAAAGCATCCAAAGCGGGTGTTCCGGTCTTGTTGATTATTCGTGGTATTTGCTGTTTAAGACCTCAGCGTGCAGGATTATCAGAAAATATTTACATCAAATCAATCGTAGGTAATTACCTAGAGCATACGCGTTTATACTATTTCCATCGCGCAGGAGAGCCTAAAGTTTATGGTGGATCCGCGGATGTCATGGTACGAAGCTTTGACCGTCGAATTGAATCACTTTTTGAATTAGTGAATCCGCGTGCTAAAAATATGGCGATCACTATTTTAGATTGGAATTTGCGTGACACGGTTAATTCCTACGAAATGCAAGAAGATGGTACCTATTGGAAAGTCGCGAGCGACGAGCCTTTTAATATTCATCAGGAGTTTTACACAATCAATGAGGAAGATTTGATTGAAGAGATTACATTTGCAACTTACACCAACAACCTTACAATAAAATAAATGGAAAGATTTACAGGTTTATTAGGTATCGTTCTGATTTTGGGCGTGTCTTTTTTAATGTCCAACAATCGGAAAGCGATTAATTACCGAACTGTGGGGGTTGGTTTATTATTGCAAGTTGCCCTAGCTGTATTTATATTAAAAACAGAAACGGGCCAAGCAACCTTTCAATGGTTAGGCGATTCGATTAATACCTTATTAGGCCAAGCAGACAAAGGAGCTCAATTTGTTTTTGGCTCGCTGGTAGATCGTAAATTAATGACCCAAGCATTCGGTGCAGGAAATGATTACATCTTCTTTTTTAAAGTAGTTCCTACCATCATTTTTGTGGCTGTTTTGGTGAACATGTTCTATCATTTGGGTGTGTTGCAACGCGTCGTTTCTACGATGGGTAAAGGGGTTCACTGGTTGATGGGCGTGAGTGGTGCGGAGGCTTTGTCCAATGTCGCGTCGACGTTTGTTGGCCAAGTAGAGGCTCAAATCATGATTAAGCCGTATTTGAAAAACATGACAAATTCGGAGTTAATGGCTTCGATGACGGGTTCATTTGCGTGTATTGCTGGTGGGGTTATGGCTGTTTATATTTCGTTAGGAGTTCCAGCAGCGTATTTATTAGCGGCTAGTTTAATGGCAGCGCCAGGTGCGTTGGTGATTTCAAAAATCATGTTTCCAGAAACGGAGAAGTCTGAAACGGAAGGGATGGTTAAGATGGATATTATTAAAACACATGCCAATTTAGTGGATGCTATTGCGGCTGGTGCTAGTGAAGGTTTGAAGGTGGGAATGAATGTGATCGCGATGTTGATTGGATTTATTGCCTTGATCGCTTTGGTTGATTTAGGTTTGGGACACCTGGGTTCTTGGATCAATTTGCCGGAACTATCGATGAATTTAATTTTAGGAAAAGTATTTTCTGTATTTGCCTTTGCGATGGGAGTTCCAGCGCAGGATGTCGAAGTGGCGGGTGCTTTGATGGGTAAAAAAATGGTGGTGAATGAATTCGTTGCGTACCTAGATATGGTTCATTTGAAAGCTACTTTGGACCCGAAGACAATTGCGATTACGAGCTTTGCGCTTTGTGGATTTGCTAATTTTTCATCCGTTGCCATTCAGATTGGGGGCATTGGTGAGTTAGCGCCATCACGTCGTTCAGACTTAGCCAAATTAGGTTTTAAGGCATTAATTGCTGGTACCTTAGCTTCCTATTTATCAGCGACATTAGCCGGTTTACTCTTGTAATATGCGTATTGATCCCGAAACCGTCGAGCGAATAAAGCAAACGGCTGCCGTGGCAGACGTGATCGGGGATTATGTCACAATAAAGAAAAAGGGAGCTAATTATTGGGCTTGTTGTCCGTTTCACGGAGAGAAAACGCCTTCCTTTTCGATCTCACCAAGTAAGGGAATTTATAAGTGTTTTGGTTGTGGTAAGGCGGGCGATTCCGTGCGTTTTATCATGGATATTGAGGGCTTGGGCTATGGGGAGGCTCTACGACATTTAGCCAAAAAATACGGCATCGATATTCAGGAGGAGGAAATGACGGATGACCAACTCATGCGTCAAAATGAACGCGAGAGTTTGTTGATCATGCTCGAGTTTGCCAAAGAATTTTTCAAAAAACAATTATTGGATTCAGAGGAAGGTCGTTCGATCGCACTTCCTTACTTTAAGGAACGCGGATTTTCGGATGCGACGATCCAGGCGTTTGATTTAGGTTATAGCCCAGAAGGGTGGGATGTGTTCTTGAAAACGGCCCTAAAACAGGGTTTTAGTCAAGAAATTATTGAGAAGGCGGGTTTGGTGACTAATAAAAATGATGAAGGGAAAGTCTATGACCGATTCCGTAATCGGGTTATTTTCCCAATCCATAGTGTCGCTGGGAAGGTCATTGCCTTTGGTGCGCGTATCTTAAAATCAGATGCGAAAAACCAAGCTAAATATCTCAATTCACCCGAGACTGAAGTTTACCACAAATCAGCGGTTCTTTACGGAATCGCTCAGGCGAAAAATGAAATTCGTCAAAAGGATATTTGCTATTTAGTAGAAGGGTATACCGATGTGATTTCATTGCATCAAGCGGGAATCAAAAACGTCGTGGCTTCTTCGGGTACTTCCTTAACCATCGAGCAGATTAAATTGATCGGTCGGTTTACCAATCATGTCACCGTTCTTTATGACGGTGACTCTGCCGGAATCAAGGCTGCATTACGTGGGATGGATTTGATACTGGAAGAAGGATTGCAAGTGAATTTGGTGGTATTCCCAGAGGGGCAAGATCCAGATTCATATGTGCGCAAGATTGGAAGTGAGGCCTTCATCGACTACGTTAAACAAGAATCTCGGGATGTGATTTCATTCCAAGCGAATCTCTTTATGAAGGAAGCTGGGGATGATCCGTTTAAAAAAGCGGAGCTCATCAAAGAGATGGTTCAAAGTATTTCGAAAATTCCAGACGCCATTCAGCGCAGTTTATTCATCCAAAAAACATCGCAAATGATGCGATTGGAGGAAGAT
>JBEDFG010000144.1:0-4051 GCA_041175285.1 Bacteroidota bacterium
GACAAAAAGTGACCTAACGATAAATTTCTTCTGTAATTCAGAAAAAAATTTTTAACTTGTGGCTTGGAAAATTATAAGTAAAAAAAATCCAAATCATCTACTCAATTATTTCTTACGATAATGACTAAATCATTTAAAATCAACCTCATTGCAGCCCTTGCTTTATTGACAAGTGCAGTTGCATTTGGACAGCAAGCTAAAATCGACGGTAAAGTAGGCACGGCCATTACTGTGGCAGGTGTTGATCGTTACGCTAGTAAATTTGTTGCAACAGGTTGCCCTAGCCCTTACACATATGACTGGCGTTTTGAGTCAGCAAACGGAATAAAAGATGAGCTAGCTGACTCATGGGATATTGCGTATGGAACTGGAACTGGCTCTGACGGTCGCGTTAACGTTCAAACGGTAGTATTAAACAACCCAGCGGGTGACGGTAAAGATCCGTATTCTTATTTAGTTAGATGTAAAAGCCCAAGTGGTGAATATGGAACTTATAGCCGTGTTTTCATCCGAATGATCCCTCGTATTAGTGATTATAAGCCATCCATTTCTGTTCAACGGTTAGAATGTTCAGATGCTGATGATACGAACACAGGAACGACTCGTTTGAGAGCTGATGGATGTTATGGCGCAACGCGCTGGGTAACACCAAACGGTACCGTATGGAATGCTGGTGATGAATATTTAACATTGAGTGGCAATTTATTCCAAGAAGGAACCTATTCAGCTGAGTGCCAATATGACAATGTAGTAGGCTTAGAAGGTTTTTATTCTCAAAAAGGATTTAGATATGGCTTAAAACGTGCGATTGGAGCACCGAACGTTTCAATCTCAGCAGTAGGACCTCCAGATGCATTTACGAAAGAAGTTTGTAAAGGCGACTCTGTTATCATTACTTCTAATTATGACATCAATAAATACCGCCCATACGTAAACGCGGGATGGTTCATGGAAGAAGCAGAATCTAGAGGACTTTATGGAGCTGCTGCACGTGGGGCAACTGGGACGGATACAGAAAAAATTACAGCGAAATTATTAGCTGATAATTACCGTGGTAAATATTTTATCAAATTAACTCCTAAAGACGCAGAATGTCCAACAAAAACATCAAATGAAATTTTGTTATGGTATGTGAAGTTACCAAAACCTTCTATTGTTGGAAATCCTAATTACTGCTTAGATGCGACAACAACTTTAGCCGTAAAAGACTCTGCTTTCGTTTTGAATCAAGGTTATTTATATAACCCAAATGACGCAGCTAAAAGCCAACCAACCAAACCTGTTTCGTTTAACTGGTTTATTAATGGTGTAGCTGCTCCAACTTATGGAACAAAGCCAACATTCGTTATTGGTAAAAACGTAGCGGTTACCGTAAACTATGTAACTAACTATGGATGTACTTCTGACCAATCTGATTCCGTAAAAGTGACGAACTATGCGCGTCCGGTTAAGCCTACAATCAAAGCTCTAACTGCTACTGGATTCTGCGAAGACAAACCTATCCAGGCTAAATTAGAATCTTCTGATTTGCCAAATGGCCAATTGACTAAATACCTTTGGAGTAATGCATTAACAACTAAAATTGTTGATATAACTAAAGCAGGATATTATACTGTTAGGACTATTGATACTTTAGGATGTTATTCATTGCCTTCAGATACAACTGAAATCAAGGTATTTAAACTACCTGCTGCTCCAGCGATCGCAGTTGAAAATGGATTATCACCAATTTTCTGCCAACGTTCAGATGCAGACTACAACGTATTCAATGCGATTAACTTAGTTGCAACGACAACAAACACAGTAAACTGGTTCTTAAACAAAGGAACAAACTCAGTTTCAACTGGAAAAGTATACTCTGGCGTTAAGGCTAGTGGTCTATACTCAGCGAAAGTAACAGACGGAAATGGTTGTATCTCTTTATTCTCAAGTGAGATCAAAGTAGTCGTTCAAGAGAATCCAGTTTCTGCTAGTGCATCTATCATTAAAGAAGGGGTTTATACCTTAAAAGCACTTAACTTCCAAGCAACGGATGGTGCAGGAAAAGGCGGCGATTACGAGTGGAAATTTGGGACAACCTTGTTAACTCCAAAATCGTATATCACTAAAGTAAAAACAGCTGGAGACTATACCGTTAGAAGAAAGTATGCTTATGTAATTGATGGCACTCCATTAAACTGCTTCACCAAAACAGTTAGTTACAGCTACGCAGTTGATCCAGAGTTCTCAGGTGTTGCGATTTATCCAAATCCAGCAACTACAGGAAACATCGATATTCAAATTCTTGAAGATTGGTCAAATGCTGATGTAACAATCTTCGATATGGTAGGACGAGCTGTATTCTCTGGAAAATTAGAAAATACACTAGGAACAAATAAACTAAACGTTACTGGCCTAGCAAATGGAATTTATATTTTACAAATCAAGGCAACAGAAGACAAATCGTTTGTTGGCAAGATCATCGTAAACAAATAGTTTCCCATTCTTATTTCAAAGCCGCTCTCGAAACAGAGCGGCTTTTTTTATGATGATAAAATCCAATATCCTTTTTGCCCTACTAATTACTATTAGCCAAAGCTTTGGCCAATGGACAACAATTGATATACCTACAAAAGCATCTTTTCGAGCGTTAAAATCTAAAGAACACCAGATTTGGGCTGGAGGAACGCAAGGTACCGTAGGTTACTCTTCCGATTCAGGCAATACTTGGATATTTAAACAAATCAAAGGAGCGGAAAAACTTGATTTTCGCGATCTTGTCATCATCAGCGATCAAGAAATATTACTTATGAGCGCAGGTCCTTCAGAAGAGGAGAAAGCAAGTATTTGGCGGACAATAGATGGAGGTGCGAATTGGGAGATTGTTTTCGAAAAGAAAGTGCCTGGTTATTTTTTTGATTGTTTTCAATGGGATTACCAAAAACAAGAAGGCTGGCTTTTAGCTGATCCTATCCAACAAAAGCTTACTTTATTTCATGTGAAGGAGAATACATATACTCAGATAAATACAAATCTGGCCCCCACGCTTCAACCCAAGGAAGCTTTCTTTGCAGCCAGTGGTTCAAGCTTAATTCTTCAAGACGACAAATTTACTTTAGTTGGGGGTGGTGCACCTTTAGCACGCATTTACCAGAAAAAGAATAAACGCTCAGAATGGACTTATTTAGCGACGGGAATTGAAACTGGTGAAGCCAAAGGGTACTTTTCGATTGGAGCTAAAAACAACAAAGAACTATGGGCAGTAGGCGGAGATTATCGCAAATTAAATGAAAGTACAATTCCAATAATAACAACCCAAGATGGTGGGAAAACATGGCATTCTTTATCTGATGCACCCAAGTTTTACATGGAGAAAGTCATTTGGGCAAAGCCATACTGGCTCATATGTGGCCCGAGCCAAAGCGCGGCCTATCATGAAAGAAAGAAGATTTGGAAAAACTTAGGTCCAAGCTCCTATCACAATATCATACAAGTAGGAAAAGAAATTTGGGGAATCGGAGCGAAAGGCCAATTAGGTAAAATCAGCCTTTCGTCGATTGATAAATTATTTCTTACGGAAAAATAGTGAGATGGGCGTACCATCCAATTGGAAATTCTTCCGCATTTGATTCTCTAAATAACGCTCATAACTTTCTTTGATGTACTGAGGTAAATTACAGAAGAAAATGAACGTTGGGTACGGCGTAGAAACTTGCGTACAATATTTAATTTTGATGTATTTACCTTTCCATGCTGGTGGTGGGTAACTTTGTATCACGTCCAACATCACATCGTTCAACTTTGATGTAGAAATTTTTTGCGAACGATTTTCATAAACTTGGAGCATCATTTCCAAAACTTGGAAAATTCGCTTCTTTTCCATCACTGAAGTAAATATCACAGGCATATAATTCAAAGGGGCCATCCGCTCTTTGATTGCCTTTTCAAGTGCATTTGCCGTATTGGTATCTTTCGCTACCAAATCCCACTTGTTGACCATTAATACAATACCCTTCTTAGCTTTATCGGCCATACTGACAATATTCATGTCTTGCGCCTCTAATCCTGTTAA
>JBEDFG010000145.1:0-3993 GCA_041175285.1 Bacteroidota bacterium
ACTTTGAAATAAGAAACCAATCGAGTAATCCGAGGGGTTAGCCCTGGAAACCTTACTCAAAACATTTGAAACGCAATTTGGAAAGCGATAGGCGCCAAATTGCGTTTTCTAAAAAACGAAATACTGTAAATATTTATATATCATGGAGTTAATTACCCCAGACTTTGGACTTATCTTCTGGCAATTACTTGTCTTTGGAATTCTATTTTTCCTTTTAGCCAAATTTGCTTGGAAACCAATCATTCAATCGTTAGCTGAGCGTGAGCAATCCATCGACGAAGCGATCAAATTGTCAGAAACAACTCGTGCTGAAATGGCGGAGTTGAAAGCAGGCAACGAGCAATTAATTGCTTCTGCACGTGCAGAACGCGATGGACTAATCAAACAAGCGAAAGAAGCAGCAGACGCGATGATTTCGCAAGCTAAATTAGATGCTCAAACAGCAGCCAATCAAGAAATTGAAAAAGCTCGTGTTGCATTTGAACAAGAGAAAGTAGCGGCAGTGGCAGCTATTCGCAAAGAAGCAGCAAGTTTATCTTTAGACTTAGCTGAAAAAGTATTGAAGAACCAATTGAAAGACAAAGCAGCGCAAGAGAAATTAGTTTCTGAGTGGATTGCTGATGTTAAAATCTAATATTAACCGACAACCATGTCTGAATTAATCGTAGCCCATCGTTATGCCAAATCTTTGCTCGACTTAGCTGTTGAAAAAAAGGTAGTGGACGCCGTGTATGCGGATATGCAAAGCTTTCAAGAAACCTGTGACGCAAGTCATGAATTAGTTTCTGCTATGAAAAGCCCAATTATCAAGCACCACACGAAATTAACGATCCTAACCAAATTATTTAAAGCGAATTTCAATCCGGTTACTTTTTCTATTTTTGAAATCATTACGAACAAAAATAGAGAGATGCTTTTACCTGCGATTGCATCCGCTTTTGTAGATCAGTATAAAGCATTTAAGGGCATTATTAAAGCTGAAGTATCTAGCGCTAGCGCCCTGACTGCAGATCAGAAGAAACAAATCATCGCCATTGTGAAAGAATCACAAGGAAAAGATGTTGAACTTATTGAGAAAATTGACGAAAGCTTAATCGGCGGATTTATTCTGCGGGTAGGTGACCAACAAGTAGATGATTCCATCAAACGGAAACTGAATGACTTAAAAGTTTCGTTAGCATCTTAACACGGAAGGCCTTGGAAACAGGGCCTTTTTTATTTCAATCAATTATGAAAAAATTCTCCTTGTTTACGGGTTCGATTATCGCTGGTTTATCAGTAGCTATTGGTGCTTTTGGAGCACATGCATGGAAGGACTATTTACGTGCAATTAATCGACTAGATACATTCGAAACAGCGGCTCAATACCAAATGTATGGCGGATTAACTTTGCTTCTTTTGGGAGTTTGGCAGATTCAGGTATCGAACCGATTGTTAAAATCGGCCGGCTATTTGATTTTCAGTGGCAGCCTTATTTTTCCTGGATCACTTTATTTGATTTGCTTGACTCAAAATACGTTCTGGGGTATGATTGCTCCCATTGGCGGATTGGCCTATATCACGGGATTCTGTTTTATGGCGTATGGGACGCTGAAACAATAATTAGTGACGCATCACTAAATCCAAGCTATTCCAAACAATCTCCCCCATCGTCTTACAATTTAAAAATCTCGGATCATCGTAATGCTTAGCAAGCTCCGTTTTTAATTGATCCACATTTTCCTGGGGCGCTATTTCATCCTTTGCCATCACGGTCATTAAATCAGAAACACGCTGACTCTCAGATTTCAGTCGGCTGGCAATCATCGAACGTTCTTCAATTTGATACTGCCAAACTGACTCTGGTGTCATGTATTTCATTCCCAGCTCAATCAAGGAATTGTTCTGTTTGAAGTACTGTGGCATGTAAACGGAGCGTTTTCCTTCAAAACATTGTTGGTCAAAGTCAATCGGCCGAATCCGATAATAGATTTCCTCAAAATCAGGATTTGTAATCACCACAAAGTTGGCACTATGCATATCACCCAGCAATTGTACCAGACAACGCTCATTAAACTTGACAAACTCTTTGGCTAAACGAATAGGCGATTCTAATTCGGCTTCTAGATCTTGCTTCAAAAAGGTATCACCAGGGATTCCGGCAATATGCTCTTCGACTAAGGTATTGTCATAGGTTACATAATTGATCCGATTGGGTGACAATATATGTTCAAGCTCTAAGCCATACACCCGGGAAGCGTCCGCAATTTTGATATAGAAATAGTCGAAATTATCATTCACCCGATTTACAATTCGTATCCGAAATGGGTGTGTGTTTCCATAGGTACAATAATCCACACGGTCAATCACCAAGTGCTTGATTACTTCCTCATTCCCATCCGTTTTCAAATCCGCATAGATATGCTTCAGTGCCTCATAGACCTCCGGCTGATCAGCAGGAGAGTAGAAAACCGTCTCCCAGAGCGTATCTGCACCATTTTTGTCGTAGAGTACGATCGCATTATCATATCGCAATAAATCCTGATAGGATATATTCATCTCATGCTCCCGATTGTATTTATGTAAATACCGCCGCAGCTGATTGTTGATCCGATAAAGTATCTTCTTCTTCGAGATTAATGCCATTATTCGACGAAATCTAACGATTTACCAAAGGTATCCTTTAGCTGACTGATGGCGAATAAGGCCAAACTAAAACAAAGCACACCCACCCAAGTGGCAGCGTGAATCAAACCCACTGATGGAATTAAAAATTTAAATAACAAGCTGATCGGAATTAAGGCGCCACGAACGAAATTAGGTACAGTTGTCGTCACTGTCATACGAATATTGGTACCAAATTGCTCCGAAGAAGCCGTTAAAAATACGGCCCAATAACCACCAAAAAAACCTAAGGCAGTAATTAATGTGTTAGCAAAAACTTGCGAAATATCAGTCGCCACATACAAGAAATATAAGGTCAACGCCCACGCTAAAACGAGGTACAAAAACACCACTTTATTCCGACTTTTAAACCATTGGCTTAAAGCACCAGAGACAAAATCGCCCACTGACAATCCGATATAACAATACATAATCGCGTCGCCTCCCGTGATGGCTCCTTTAATGCCAATTATTTGGGTGATTTCAGGGGCAGAGAAAACTAAAATCCCAATGATATACCAAATTGGCAAGCCCATTAAAATACAATAAAGGTATTTTTTGAAGGTAGGCCATGAAGTAAATAGCTGAAAGAAATTCCCTTTCTGCACATTGGCATGCATACCTTGATACATACTTGATTCAAAAGTTCCTAAACGCAATAAAAGTAGTGCAAGTCCCATTCCTCCGCCGATGAAATAACAGGTTCGCCACCATTCTGGATCAGGATTCAGGCTGGCCACAATCGGAGCGAAAACGGCACCTGCAGCACCAACGCCAGCTATAATCAATGTACCAATTCCTCGTTTTGAAGCGGGCAAAGTTTCATTCACCAAGGTAATTCCAGCACCTAATTCACCCGCCAATCCAATACCAGCAATAAAACGAAGTACCCAATACGTATTCAAATCAGTCACAAATCCATTCAATGCATTCGCGATAGAGTAGAGTAAAATAGAGCCAAAAAGAACCGATTTGCGGCCTTTTTTATCGCCATATACCCCCCATAAAATTCCACCAAGAAGCATACCCCCCATTTGGACATTCATGAGGTTTAGGCCTTGATTCAATAATTCAGTACCTGCTAAACCCAAACTTTTTAAACTTGGATTTCGTACTACTGAAAATAAAATGAGGTCGTACACATCGACGAAATAGCCGAGTGCGGCCACGGCAATGAGCATTTGAGCTTTGGAACTAAGTTTTTCTGTTTCCATATTAACGAGATAACATATCTGATCGATGGGAATCGAGCTTCAGAAAGATAAATAATAAGATCGTGAAGGACCATAGCGAAGAGCCTCCATAACTAAAAAATGGCAGCGGAATTCCCATGATGGGCATCAGGCCAAT
>JBEDFG010000146.1:0-7796 GCA_041175285.1 Bacteroidota bacterium
CTACATGGTGGAAGCTGTCTTGATTTCGAAGCAGGCAAATGCGCCGGTGAAATTAATTTACAAGCGTGAAGACGATGTGAGTGCGGGAATTTATCGCCCAACCTACCAAATGACCTATCGTGCCGCTTTCGATGAAAACAAGCGCTTGACGGCGATGCACATCAAGGGCGGAGGCGTACCTGAATCTCCCTTACACGCGAATCGTTTTCCAGCAGGAGCCTTGGACAATTACCTAGCGGAGAGTTGGTCTATTCCTTCAAATATTACCATTGGTGCTTTCCGCGCTCCGCGTTCGAATTTCAATGCGGCAGCGGAACAGTCCTTTTTAGATGAGATTTCGGAATACATGGGTAAAGATCCGATTGCCTTCCGATTGGAATTGTTGCAACGCGCCAAAGATAACCCAGTAGGTAAAAGCAACGATTACGATGCAGCACGTTACATGGGAGTTTTGGAATTAGTGCGAGATAAGTCGGGCTGGGGAAAACCCGAAAATGCAGGCAAGAAACGAGGTGTTTCGGCATATTTTTGCCATAATTCATATGCGGCACAAGTAATTGATTTGCAGGTGAAGGATGGCCAGGTCATCGTAGACCAAGTGACATCAGCGTTGGATTGCGGGGTCGTTGTTAATCCAGAAGGGGCTAAAAATATGGCGGAAGGTGCGGCGATTGATGGGATTGGGAATGCCTTGTTTGGCCAATTGACCTTAACAGATGGAAAGACAGATCAGAAGAATTTTGATACCTATCGCATGATTCGTCACAATGAGGCACCGAAGAAAATCGATGTGCATTTTATGCAAAATGAGGTAGATCCGACGGGATTAGGCGAACCACCATTTCCTCCGATTTTCGGAGCGATGGCCAATGCCTTGTATAAAGCGACAGGAAAGCGTTTTTACCAACAGCCTTTTGCTAGTCAACTAAGTTAAGTTTCATTACCTTTTGCTAGTCAACTAAGTTAAGTTTCATTAAAATATCGGTTTGCGCATCTTCCCCCAGTTGGAAGATGTGCTGATCGAATTCCACGAAGCCCTGCTTTTCATAGAAACGGATCGCTCGAGGATTCTTCTCCCAAACGCCTAACCAGATATAGGGGGCATTTTGCTCGTGAGCGATGGATAAAGCTTTCAGGTATAGCTTTTGGCCCACCTCTTTTCCAGCTTTCAGGTATAGCTTTTGGCCCACCTCTTTTCCATGGAATTCCTGAAGCACATAGATTCGCTCAATTTCGAGAGCAGAAGGATCTTGATTCTCAGTCTGCGCTTCCCCTGTGTTGACTTTCAAATAGCCGAGCACTTGACCATTCGTTTCCGCGAAATAAAAATGCGAGTATGCATTTGCTAGTTCAGCGCTCAGCTTTTCTGTTGAAAACCCTTCTGCTAAATAGCTCGCCAAATTCTCCTCTGAATTCCCCGCTTCGAACGTTTCCGCAAAGGTTTTTCTACCTATCATTTGCAAAGCGGCGAGATCTTCTAGCTTAGCTTGACGGATTTGTAGGTTTTTCATAATCGCCCACTTAATAGGTTGAAAAGCTTTTTATTTTCATAGTAATTCTCTCTTCCTAATTTATGTTTCAGGACAATTTCCTCTTTTACTAATCCTTCTAAATAACGAATTGCGGTATTTCTGCTCACCTGGAGGTCCTCTTGAATATATTCTATTTTAGTGTAAGGATATTTGAAAAGGCTATTTAACAAATCCTGGCTATACATTTTAGGTAAGGTATATCTAATTTGATTTTTTTGTTCTTGCATTAATGACCTCAAAGCCTGAATTAATCTTATACCTTCTTTTGCCGTTTTCTCAATTCCTTCTAGCATAAACAATAGCCATTCCTCCCAATCCCCCGTTAATCGGATTTGTTGAAGTAAGCGGTAATAGTCGTTCTTATGGGTTATGATAAATCCACTAAGGTATAAAATGGGTAAGCCTAAGAGTCCTTTTTGGACCAAATAAAGAATATTAATAATCCTTCCCGTTCGACCGTTTCCATCGTAAAAGGGGTGAATGCTTTCGAACTGATAATGAATAATAGCCATCTTTATTAATGGATCTAGATCCATCATCGAATCATCATTTATAAACGACTCAAGATTATTCATTAATGAGACAATGGTGGCATAGTCTTGAGGTGGCGTGTAAATAATTTCCCCGGTTAAATCATTAAGGAGTTTTGTGCCGGGAAGTTTTCTTAATCCAGCTTTGTTTTGTTCTACAACCTCTTGTATGTGGAGAATCGTATTAGTGGTTATTAAACCATGCGTTTTGACTAAACCAAATCCCTCAATGAGCGCTTTGGCATAATAATGAACTTCTTTCGCAGCAGCACTAGCAAACTGTTGGTTTTGGTAATTGCTGCGGTAGATTTCATCAAAAGTACTGATGATATTTTCAATGGCAGAACTTTCCCGCGCCTCCCGTAAAGCTAATGTTTGAATTAGTATTTGCTCATTAGGTAAACTACTAATAACACCTTTAAGCTCTGCTAGGGCTTGATGTGCTGAAGCGGTTTTCCGTAAAACAGCTTTCGTCTCCACATCTATATCAAGAGGTAAAAATAAGATTTCGGTAGTTTTCATTTCGAAATATAACCCAAAAATTCAATAAATTGGGTTGTGTTATATAAATATAATTCAAAAATCCACTTTTTCTGGTTGTATCCACTTTTGGGATTGCCGTTTAAAGAATAATCCGTGTTAGCCATGGGTAAAATGTCGTACTTGCTGCCATGACAGCATCACGCAAAACCTCCCTGATTGCCGGTATTCTTTACCTGCTCACATTCATTTCGATTCCGACATTATCCTTATACCACGAAATTCACCAGCCCAATTTTATCCTCAGTTCGGCGCCTTCGAACGATGTGGTGTTGGGTGGAATCTTGGAATTGCTAATGGCTCTGTTCTGTATTGGAACGGTAATTGTTTTATATCCAGTTCTGAAAAAGCAAAATGAAACTTTAGCATTGGGTTTTGTGGCGGCTCGTGTATTAGAGGCGGCACTGATTTTTGCGGGAGTTGCGGCTTTGTTGACCGTTTTGCAAATGCGCACCTTAGGGGCGGAGGCTTCGGTCATGAGCCGCGGGCTGGTCATGCTTTACGACCGTCTTTTTTTAATTAGCCAAAGTTTCATCCCAGCCGTGAATGGCCTTCTATTAGGAACGCTTTTATACCAAAGCCGCTTAGTTCCCCGCCTTCTACCCATCATCGGAATCGTGGGTGCGTTTACCTTAGTGGCGGGAGATGTCGCGGTATTTTTCGAAGTAATTGATCAGCATGCACCGCTTGCAGGTATATCTGCGATCCCCATTGCGCTTTGGGAGTTTTCGCTGGGAGTTTATTTAACCGTCAAGGGCTTTAAAGAAAATGCTATTATTTTAGCGGAATGAAAATCCCTATTTACCAAGTTGACGCCTTTAGCAATCAATTATTCAAAGGCAACCCTGCCGCCGTTTGTCCACTAACCGAATGGCTGCCGGATGAACTGATGCAAAACATCGCGCTGGAGAATAATTTAGCAGAAACAGCTTTCATCGTTCCTGCTAATGACGGTTACGAAATTCGCTGGTTTACTCCCGCTGTAGAAGTTGATTTGTGTGGTCACGCTACCTTAGCGAGTGCACATGTGGTGTTTCACGAACTCGGTTACTCGGGAGATTTCGTCCATTTTCATTCACCTAGAAGTGGCCTGTTAACGGTGACTGAATTAGTTCTCGATTTTCCTTGTGATATAATCTCGCAAATCGACGTTGAACCTATGCATAGCGCTGGACTTTCCAAAGCCCCTCGCGCCGTTTACAAAGGCAAAACGGATTACCTGTTCGTCTATGGTGTGGAGGCTGATATTCGCGCACTCCAACCGGATTTTGAGGCCTTGAAAATACATCCCGTACGCGGGATCATTGTGACGGCACCGGGGGAAAAAGTGGATTTTGTTTCTTTTTGGCCCAGCTTGTGGAGTGAATGAGGATTCAGTGACAGGTTCTGCGCATACGACTTTGACGCCCTATTGGTCTTCGGTTTTAGGAAAAACTACTTTGTCTGCGCTTCAATTATCACAAAGAACGGGTTCCTTGACCTGTACGTTGAAAGGCGATCGCGTGGAAATAGCCGGGAAAAGTGTACTATATTTGCGAGGCGAGATTAGTATTTTTTAAGCCACAATAGACTTTGCAAAGTGTGAATTTCCCCAGTTAGCCACCTCTTGCAAAACGGGCATCAGGCTTAGTCCTGCAGGTGTTAATTTGTATTCGACACGCGGTGCTACTTCTGTAAATTCCATTCGTTCAATCAAACCTAAGCTTTCTAATTCTTTTAATTCAGCAGATAAAACTTTGTTGGAAATGGCTGGCATGAATTGGTTTAATTTGCCAAATCGAATTGTTTTGTCTCCAATACAATTTAAAATAATAGGTTTCCATTTCCCACCTATAATGGACATGGTTCGGGTGACAGGGCACTGAAGGGGATTATCAATGAATCGCATAAACTGGTTACTTGAAGGTTACTAGAAACTTAAATATGGTTACAAATGTATACTATAATTCTGTAGCTTTGGAAAAAAAATACAATATGAAAAAACTATTCACCTTAATCGCCATCCTTGCTATGGCAACGGGCTTACATGCTCAAACCTCGAATCCTAACCTAGTAAAAGACTGGGAGCGCGCACGTGCTTACACGAAAGAATATTTAGACGCCATGCCGGAAAGCGGCTATGCGTTAAAGCCAACAAAAGAAATGCGTTCTTTCGCAGGCCAAATGTTACACTTAAGTGATGCGATTTACGGGATCGTCGGTACTGCGACGGAAGTTGCGCCTACAGCAAAAGATTTAGAAAAATCGAATGATGTAGCTAAAGTAAGCGTAACCGAAAAAGTATTAGCAGCCTATGATTTTGCGATCAATGCCATCAAGAATGCACCGGATGCCAAGTTGGGTGAGTCGATTAAACTATTTAATCGCTTCGATGTAACGCGTCGTCAAGCGATCGAAAAAGCATTTGAACACCAAACACACCACCGCGGACAAGCAACTGTTTACCTTCGCTTGGCGGGTGCGACTCCTCCAGCAGAGAAATTATTTTAATGATGAGAAATCAGCTTTTAATAGGGCTAGCGATGGTATGGCTAGCCCCTTTTTCTTCTCTTGCGCAGCGCAAAGAAGTAATTTATGTGAATGCAAATGTGGGTAAGGATGATGCGAATGGTTCGAAAGAGGCACCTTTAAAATCGCTGCCGGAAGCTGCTCGTCGTGTCAATAAGCTTCAGGGCAAGGGCTCTATTTTTGTGTTGATTGCAGAAGGTACATATGGATTAGGTGAAACAGCGGAATTTAACCCAAAGCAATGGCAATTTTCTCCAGAGGAACGCTTGGAAATTCGAGCAGAAGTATTGCCTGATAGTGCTATTTGGCATCCAAGCAGTATGCCTATCCTTGTTTCTACGATGCCCTTCAAAGTAGAGAAAAGCAAGGAAGGTGATGTCACTGGGGGCTCTAACTACGGTATTTTAATAGCCACTAGCCATGTGACCTTGCAAGGGCTGCGTATTCTTGGCGAACCTGTGCACGAAAAGCCGAAGGCAGGTGTACTGATTCGGAACTATCCCATTGTCTGGGAAGGAAAGGGTTTAAGCGACTTGCGGGTTTCGCAATGCTTATTCTTGGGGAACCAATTTGCGCTCCCAAATCACTTGGGAATTTTAGCTAATGGCGCCCAACTAGAAGTGGATCACTGTGTATTTTATGGCGTTAAGGATGCCGTGGTCATGTGGAATGCCCCCTCCGCAAAATCAAGCCTTCATCACAACCTGATTTTGAATAGTTATGGCGCAGCTGTTTGGACCTGGTCCACAACTTCAGATTTCAAATTTTACAATAATGTGATCAGTGGGATTAACGTTTTGTGGGTTTTAGATAAGGAAGCAAAAAATGCCTATCAAATTCAGAATTCAATGCTTATTGGCTACAATGACCTGGTCAATCAAGGCGGAGGCCCACAGGATTTTGGAACCCCTGCCGACCCGAAGAAATTGGTCTATGAGTCTGATTTTGTCATTCAAAAAACGGGCAGTTTAGCCATTGAGGAAGATCAAACGAGTCCTTATTATTTACAATTAAAACCAGGAACTTTGGGTACCACCTACGGCGCAGGGTTATTTTATAAATCATCTCATGAAAAATAAGGTTTTTAGTGCATTCATGATATTGTTGGCTCTACCAACCTATGCCCAACAATTCACCTGGGGAAATCAGGAATATAAAGCCATTAATTCTGTCGCTAAAGTTGTTGAAATGGATGGATCAATGGTATTAGAAGTCACGAGAGACTTGGTGAAATCTCCGTTTGATATCAATAACATCGAGAATTCGGTAGATGGGCCCACATTTGTTAAGTTAGCGAATACCGACATCGAAAATGGTACTGTCGAAGTGAAGATGTTGAGTAAGATTCAATCAGACTCACCGTTTCCACAAGCTCGTGGATTTATTGGTTTGGCCTACCGAATTGACGAAGCGAATACGATGTTTGAAAATATATATTTGCGTCCAAGTAACGGTCGCGCAGATGATCAACTTCGCAGAAACCATACCGTACAGTATTTTGCTTACCCCGGTTATACCTTTAGTCGTTTACGCAAAGAGTCAAATGGCTTATATGAAACGTATGCAGATATTGGGTTAAATGAATGGATAGATGTCCGGATTGAATTTTATAAGGAGAAAGTCGCTTTGTTTATTAATAACCAAAAGGCACCCAATTTCATCGTTAATAAAATGTTAGGCAAATCTACCCACGGAAGTGTTGGCTTGTGGGTGGAAGTGGGAACAGTCGGTTACTTCAAAGATTTGAAAGTGACAAAGAATTAAATAAAAAAGGGGCTCTACTAATGAGCCCCTTTTTTTATTTACTCGAAAAGTAATTCAATACAATCTCGTTGAATTCTTTAGGGTTCGTAGTGTAATAACCGTGACCCGCGTTTGGAATAACTTTTAGTTCTGAATGCGGAATGGTCTTTAAGAAATAGTCAAAAAGATGCTGGTTATTGAAGGTCCCTTTCTCTGCCATTAAAGCCAAAGTAGGCACCTGAATCGTTGGCAAAATATCCCGCCAATCATTACCTAAATGTTCCGTTAATAATTTTCCCATCATTAGCTCACGCGTGTTTTTAGGAGCCTGTTGTTGGCTTTTAGGCTGGCGCCAAGCCGTCCACAATTCTTTGTCCGTCGCACTTCCCGTGTACATTTCCTTCTCTTGTGTTGTCCATGATGGATCGGTAATCAGGCATGGGGCTTCGTCGCCAAGGATGTATTTGATGACCTGTTTTTGGCCAAATAAAGAAAAATAATTCCACGCCACCGTGTTTCCCATCGAATGCGCTAGCAGATAGAAAGGGCCAATTTTTGCGTCAGTAATCATCTCATGGGCATCCTTTGCAAAGCGATCGATATGTACGCCATAGTTTGGATCCTCTGAAAGTCCGTGCCAACGGTAGTCCAAGCAATACACTTGAAATTGCTTTCCTATCACTTCTAAATTAGGTTCAAAATTCACGGAGCTTTGGGTATAGCCCGGAAAAATGACCAAAGGTTTTCCCGTTCCCGTGACCGTGTAATGTAATTTTACGCCATCTGATGTGGTGAAATAGTGATCCGTTTTTTGAGCAAAAACGCTGCTTGCCAACAAGCTGAAGAATAATAGATAATTTTTCATGTGTTAGATTTTTTCGATAATGACCGCATAGCCCATTCCCACGCCTACACACATGGCAGCTAATGCATATTTTTTGTT
>JBEDFG010000147.1:0-5107 GCA_041175285.1 Bacteroidota bacterium
TTCAATCGATGAAACTAGACATTTTAGTGATGGCCGCCCATCCAGATGATGCTGAATTAGCTTGCTCAGGAACCATCCGGAAGCAATTAGCACTAGGTAAAAAGGTAGGTATCGTCGATTTTACACGAGGTGAATTAGGAACTCGTGGGACACCTGAAATTCGTTTGGCTGAATCTGCAGCTGCAACGGAAATCTTAGGCATTCAAGTACGTGAGAATATTGGATTAGCTGATGGTTTTTTTGTGAATGATCAAGCGAGCCAACTGAAATTAATTGAAGTTATTCGAGCATATCAGCCGGACATCGTACTTGCCAATGCGTTAGAAGATAGGCACCCTGACCACGGAAAAGGTGCACAATTGGCCATAGATGCCTGTTTTTTGAGTGGATTGCGTAAGATTGAAACCACGCGAAATGGCGAAAAACAAATAGAATGGCGTCCCAAACAAGTCTTTCATTACATTCAGGATCGCTACTTAGAGCCAGATTTCGTGATTGACATTACGGAACATTGGTCAACCAAAGAAGCCGCGATCCGCGCGTTTCGCAGTCAATTTTTTGACCCTAATTCGAGCGAACCAGCCTCTTATATTTCCAGCCCTGATTTCTTGAATTTCATTGAAGCTCGCGCCCGTGAAATGGGACATAAGATTGGAGTAACGTATGGAGAAGGGTATCAAACCCAGAAAACGATCGCCATTCAAGATTTAAGCACAATCGCTTAATAAGCTTCGTAGGTTGCAAATACTTTTTGCATGTAGGCTTGACCGAAGGTCAACAGACTTTTACTTCCCTCCTGCTTAATTAAGCGTTTGCCCGCATTATCATAACTGGTAAATCCTTGTTTGCGAATCACTCCAAAACCATTATCCCAGTCGAAAAAAGCATAACCCGAATCTGGATGGGTGGCAAATAAATCTTGACTAAAAGTAAACCGACTGCCATCCAAGCCTAATTGGCCTAATACCGTTTTAGCGATATCAGTTTGGCTTCCAAAAACAGACATTTGTATTCCACGGAATTCAGGTTTGATCACATCACCAAAAAGCACCAGCGGAATATGAAAGCGTTTTGCTTCTGAGATTGCATATTTCTCTTTCGGTAAGCGATGTCCATGATCGGCTACAATCACAAATAAGGTTTCTTTGAACCAAGGCTCTTTTCGTGTCGCACGAATAAATGCGCCCAAAGATTTATCCGTGTAAAACGCAGTACTACGGAATCGATTCGGCAAATCAGTACCCGGGAATCGAGGTGACTCAGGAATTGATTAGAAAGAGTCAGCATGGTGGCGAAAAACGGCTGTTTTAATTGGCCCAACTGCTTTTTAAATCGCTTAAAAACGACACCATCATGGGCACCCCATTTTGAATTCTGATCCTCGGGCGCGAACGCATGCTTGTCATTGGAATGATCAAATCCATGACTCAACACATAAGGCTTAAATCCAAAAAACTCACTTTCGCCCCCGTACATGAAGCTTGTTTGGTAACCTTGTTCTTTAAAAACCTGAGCAACGGAAGGCAAATGTTCTTGCTTATCTGTCTCGGAAATAATGCTCTTCGTTGCTTGCGCAGGAAATGCACTCATGACAGCAATAAGTCCCTTATCCGTTCGATCTCCTGAAGCATATAAATTCGTAAAAGAGACACCTTGCTTCATCAATTGGCCTAATTCAGTACTTATTCCCGGCTCACCCCCTAAAGATTCCACCACATCAGCTGTAAAACTTTCTAAGATAATGAACACGACATTCGGTCGTTTCGTGGAAAGAATTTCTGTTCGGGCTAATGAATCACCAGATTGGTAATGCTGTAGGATTGAATCCGCTTGCGCCTCAGGCAAATAATGAAAGTCACCTGAATTACCCGCCAAATTATTGACAACGTCTTGGGCCAAATTCCAAGAAGTATTCACAGCCGCATGGTTTAATATCGGCTTGGAGGAAAAATATGCCATGCTTTGGGAGATCGGGGCTAATTGCCAACCGCCACGGACGCTCAAAAAAGTTGATCCTAAAATGAATAAACTAAGGAAGGGGCGCACCAACCAAGCATGTGTTTGATGGGCTGGTCGGATAAAGAATCGTACAAGCCAGCCAAAAAACAATACTTGAAAAAGGAATATACCAACCGTTAACCCAATACCCGTCTCGAGGCTGGAGATCGTAGATTCATAGGGGTAATTGATAAAAATTTTAAACACTTTGTAGTTGACCTTCGAACCCCATTCCTGGTAAATATTCAGATTAACAGCCCCAATGAGCGAAAAAAGGCCAATAAAAAAGCGATAATAGATTAACGTAACACGAGGTGAAACAAATGATTTACCTGAAATAATTTCGACGGCCCAGAACAAGGCGGGAATTACCAGCACATAACCTGCCATTGAAGCATCCAGGCGCAAAGCGGATTGAAAAATAGGGAGAACTTCTCTGCTATCCGATTCCGTAATCGAATCCCAAAATCGAAATACAAAGATCAGTCGGTCGACTAAAAAGAAGGTTAGCCAAAAAGCGTAATGACGAATAAGGCTGATCACATAGTTCAATCGATGAAGCGTTTAGTGATATCTTGGTAAGAATCGATCCGACGATCACGAAGGAAAGGCCACGTTTTACGATAATACTCACTCGAATCCACGTCCACGTCTACAATGGCTACTTCCTCCACATCATGTGGGGCTTGGAAAATAATTCGGCCACCGGCATTGGCAACGAAACTACCACCCCAAAATTGCTGTCCATTTTCAACGCCAACCCGATTGACAGAGATGACAGGAACTCCATTCGCAATGGCATGCGAACGCTGAATGGTTTGCCATGCCTGATATTGCTCGAGATTGATTTCAGAATTTTGCTCTTCTAAATCCCAACCGATGGCTGTTGGATAAACCAAAACTTCCGCACCTTGTAAAGCAGTTAAACGGGCTGCTTCTGGGTACCATTGGTCCCAACAAATCAACACGCCTACTTTGGCATATTTCGTTTCAAACACTTGGTAACCTAAATCACCTGGAGTAAAATAATATTTCTCATAGTATCCTGGATCATCAGGAATGTGCATTTTACGGTATTTACCAAGGTAAGTACCATCCGCATCAATCACCGCTGTCGTATTGTGAAACAAACCTGCAGCCCGTTTTTCAAATAAAGAAGCGATAATAACCACATTCAATTCTTTCGCTAAACCACCGAAAAGATCCGTGCTTGGACCAGGTATCGCTTCCGCCAAATCAAAAAACGTAGCATTCTCTTCGTAACAGAAATAAACAGAACTGAATAATTCTTGTAAACAAATCACTTGCGCACCTCGGGATGCCGCATCGCGGATCGCTTGCACCGTTTTGGCCATATTAGCCGAGACATCAGTTGAACAGTCTAACTGAACTAAGGCAAAAGAAACGTTTTTCATAGCGTTTTTGAAGCGTGAATAATTGGACTTAGATCTAAACTTTTCATGCATTGAAAATGATCTAAGGGGCAATAATTGAGAAGTTTCGGTTGGCATGGCCGACAAGCCAGCTCCTTATTTTCTAGGATCGTCAGCGTATCAGTAACAGGTAATTGAGGGCTTGTTGGCCCGAAAATAGCAAACGTCTTCTTCCCTAATACTTGTGCGATTTCGAGCATGGGAGAATCATGGGTAATGATAAACTCGGCATCGCGCATGATGGCGGCCATCTCGATATGCGAATAGTCTTTACACAGGTTATGTGCTTTTTCGGGAAAAATCTTGTTGAGTCGATATCCAAAATTTTCATCCCAATAATTCCCGATCAACACCGTATGGATATCCAATTGATTCAATAAATGCACCATATGCGGATAATCCAAAACTTGGGTTACATAATCGCCCTCCAAGGCATAAACGATGTATTTCCCTGTTATACCTTTTGACTTCAAATCAAATGCAGGCACCTCTTTAATAAAATCTAAGGTAGCCATTTCGTTCCATGGTTTTGGCCAGGAACCTAGGGTTAATTTGGTCCAAAAAGAAGTATGGGAAGGACTTAAATCATAGATTAGATCAAATGAAATACCTTTTGGTTTCTTGTTATGAATTAATGAACGATCAATGACCAGGCTAAAAACCTCTGGAAATTCAATGGAACAATAGACATGTATTTCAGCATCCGGTTGAGCGGCTTGCATGGCGCGAATTTTCCGAACGCTTTCCATTGCGTTGGATGAACCTGAAAAATGAAGACAAAGAATTCGCTGCATGTAAAAAAAATAGCCTCGCAAAATTAAGAAAAATCTTTGCTAAGCCGCATACTTTCATTCTTTTCGGTAAATTGCGGACTAAATTTGAATGGATTACATGGAGCCGAAAAAACAAGATACCGCCTCAGCATTAAAAGATATCATATCACATGCCAAAGAATACGGATTCGTATTCCCGTCATCAGAAATTTACGATGGCTTACAAGCTGTTTACGATTACGGTCAAAATGGTGTTGAATTAAAAAATAACTTAAAGAACGTTTGGTACAAGGCAATGACGATGTTGAATGACAACGTGGTTGGCCTAGATGCAGCTATTTTCATGCATCCCTTAACTTGGAAGGCTTCTGGTCACGTGGATTCATTTAATGATCCGATGATCGATAATAAAGATTCGAAGAAGCGATACCGTGCAGATACCTTATTGGAGGAACGAGCAGCAGCTTTAGAAGATGAAGGAAAGGCGGATGAGGCGAAAGCCTTGATGCAAGCGATGGCAAAGGGCTTAGATGCGGGAGATTTGGAGGCTGTTCGCCAGTTAATCATTGATCAAAACATAAAATGCCCTGTTTCTGGAACGGCTAATTGGACCGAGGTGCGTCAATTTAACTTGATGTTCTCGACACAAGTAGGTGCTGTATCTGAAGATGCGTCATTGATTTATTTACGTCCCGAGACTGCTCAAGGTATTTTTGTCAATTTCTTAAATGTGCAAAAAACGGGGCGTATGAAAGTGCCGTTTGGAATTGCACAAATCGGAAAAGCCTTTCGTAATGAGATTGTAGCTCGTAATTTCATCTTCCGCATGCGTGAATTTGAACAAATGGAAATGCAATTCTTTGTACGTCCTGGCACGGAAATGGAGTGGTATAATCAATGGAA
>JBEDFG010000148.1:0-4614 GCA_041175285.1 Bacteroidota bacterium
ATCGACTTCTTAATCAACAATGCCGGTGTGGGGGCGTTCGGTCCGACTGAAAGTTATACGAGCGAAAAATGGGATCAGGTATTTGACACTAACGTCAAAGGGACTTTTCTGTGCACGCAACACGTCTTACCCCACATGCGGGAAGCCAAAAAAGGACACCTTATCACCATCGCATCGGATGTTGCTAAACGAGTTTTCGATGGTGGTTCTTTGTATTGTGCCTCGAAATATGCCCAACATGCCTTTACGGAAGCTGTGCGTAAAGAAGTTCGCAAAGATGGGATCAAAGTTTCTACCGTTTATTCTGGATTAGTTGATTCCCATTTTCATGCTGACCCGCAAGGCGATCCATCTCATAAAGATTGGTTGAGCCCTGAAAATATGGCAGACAGCATCTATTACATCATGAATCAGCCCCCGCATGTGGTCATTGACGAACTCATGATTCACCCCTTATCACAAGAATATTAGGCCAACAGACTAGAACAGTTTGTCCAGAAACCACAGATTAATTAAATTTAATCTGAAAATAAACCTATTGGAATGTCTATTACAAAACCTCAACTAAGTTTTAGCCAGATCATCAACATGAACGTTGGTTTTTTCGGTATTCAATACAGCTTCGGATTGCAACAAACGGCCGTAGGCCCCTTATATAGTTTTCTAGGCGCCAAAGAAGGCGAATTACCCCTCTTATTTTTAGCCGGTCCTGTGACAGGACTTTTGATCCAACCGATCATTGGTGCACTTTCAGATAAAACGTGGTCCCCGAAATACGGTCGGCGCAAGCCCTTTTTCCTCATCGGTGCCATCCTATGCAGTTTATGCCTTTTTGCTTTTCCATTTAGTTCGTCGATCTGGATGGCCGCTGGCTTATTGTGGATTTTAGATGCAGCTAATAACACGGCTATGGAACCGTATCGCGCATTTATTGCCGATAAACTTCCGAGTGACCAATTAGCGAAAGGGTTTCTAACCCAAAGTTTCTTCACGGGTTTGGGCATCACCTTAGCCAATGTATCCTTATTCGTTTTCCAAAAAACCATTACTGGGCAAAGTGGTGACGGCATTCCGTACTGGGTGTACGGATCATTTTTCGTAGGCTCTGTTTGTTCCATCGGTTCTGTGTTATGGTCGGTGAGTAAAACACCCGAAATTCCACCTACCGAAGAAGAATTAGCGGAACTTGCTGCGGCCGACAAATCAGTATTGGCCCCATTTAAAGAGATCATACATGCCATCGGAGATATGCCAAAAATCATGTGGCAATTAGCTTTGGTTTATTTATTCCAATGGTATGCATTGTTTATTTATTGGCAATATGTACCCTTGAGTATTGCACGTTCAGTTTGGAATACATCTTCTGAAGAAAACATTAAGTTATATGAAGAGGCTGCAGCCTGGACAGGTTTAGTGAATGGATTTTACAACATCGTCACGTTTTTGTCGGCCTTTGGTCTTGTCACCTTAGCCAAAAAAATCGGGCCCAAATATGTGCACATCGTTTGTCTTTTGGCAGCAACCGTTTCCTTAATGATCATTCCAACTATTCATGACAAATATTTATTATTTGCACCGATGATCGGCTTTGGTGTTGCCTGGGCGAGCATGATGGGGGTGCCGTATTTATTGGTCGTAAATGACTTACCGAAAGAACGTTATGGGGTTTACATGGGGATCATCAACATGATGATTGTGATTCCAATGATCATCCAAACGCTTACGTTTGGGGCGATTTTTCAAAATTTCTTAGATTCAGATCCAAGAAATGCGATTACCTTTGCAGGTGCTTTATTAGCCATCGCGTCTGTAGCAACCGCTTTTATTAAACAATCCCCAACCAAAGTAGCCTAATGAGTGTATTGTGTATTGGAGAAGCCTTGATCGATATGATCTGTACCGACAAAGGCTCGAGCTTATCAGACGGACAAAATTTTCTTAAAAAACCAGGTGGTGCCCCTACGAATGTGGCGGCGGCAATCGGTGCCTTAGGTGGCTCCGTGGCCTTATCGGCGAAAGTGGGGCAAGACCCATTTGGAAAACAATTAAAACAAGTGATGGCTGAATTCCACGTGAATACTGACCACGTACATTTAGATCCGAATCACTTTACCACCTTTGCATTTGTATCCTTGATGCTTGACGGGGAGCGCGATTTCGTGTTTAACCGCGGAGCAGATGCGGAATTAACCGTGGACGAAGTCAATCAAATCGACCTAAGCCAGACGAACATCATTCATTTCGGATCGGCCACTGCATTTCTAGATGGCCCCTTAAATGCTGCCTATTATCACTTGTTAGAAGCTGCTAAAACCCAAGGAAAAACAATCAGTTTTGATCCTAATTACCGGCATTTATTGTTTGGTGATAAACAAGAAAGCTTCATCAAACAATCTTGGACATTTCTCAAGCAAGCGCATTTTACCAAATTAAGTGATGAAGAAGCGATGCTCATTACAGGCAAAAAATCCCTAGAAGAAGCGGCCGAAAACCTACTAAGCAATATCCCTGGCGTCTTTACGATTACCCTAGGCAAAGAAGGTACGCTGCTTGGTTTAGGTGGAAAAACCTATATCATTCCGAGCATCCAGATTAAGCCAACGGACACTACGGGTGCGGGTGACGCATTTGTGGGAGCCGTATTATACCAGCTCGATCGTGATGCCCTGAAACCAGAATCACTTACCTGGGATGACTGGAATGGTTTAATCCAGAATGCCAACAAAGCCGGTGCACGTACATGTGAATACATGGGCGCCATGGAGGCATTTAAACATTTGAATAACAGCATATTTAATTAATCAACCGTGTACAATTCGGCCCTACAAAAGAAGCTCCATGAGCTAATCAAAACGCATAAAATTAAAGACGCATCATTTCAGGAACGCTTTACAGCGAACCTAGATGATATATATACGCATTTTCATGGCATTTACGGGTCTCACCCCTTGGCCGCGGATTTGTTCCAAAGTTTATTAAATTCCATTTGCCAAGCACACCTCGATCGTTCTGAGGCTTTGAAAAAGCGTGACATCAAGAAAGAAAAAAATGGCACCTGGTTCTTAAGTCAGGAATTAGTGGGTATGAGTTTGTATGTGGACCGTTTTGCTGGCCAAATCAACAACCTGCCGTCCAAACTTCCTTACCTCGAAAAACTAGGCGTTAATTTCCTGCATTTGATGCCTTTGTTCAAAAGCCCGGAAGGGGAAAGTGATGGTGGCTATGCAGTGGAAGATTTCCGAGTGGTGGAAGATCGCTTAGGAACGATCGATGATTTACGTGCATTTCAGGCTGAATTACAAAAAAAAGATATGTATTTGATGATTGACATCGTTCTCAATCATACCTCGCATCACCACGAATGGGCAAAATTAGCGAAGAAAGGAATCAAAGAATACCAGGACTATTTTTACATGTACGATGATCGCCGCATCCCGGATTTGATGGATGAGACGATGCCTGAAATTTTTCCAGAAAGTTCGCCGGGTAGTTTTACCTATGATGAAAAAGCCGATAAATGGGTGATGACAGTTTTTCATCATTACCAGTGGGATTTGAATTACACGAACCCCAAGGTATTTGTAGAGATGCTAGGCAACGTATTTTTCTATGCCAATTTGGGTGTGGATGTTGTGCGCATCGATGCACCTGCATTCATTTGGAAACAAATGGGAACAACGTGTCAGAACCTACCCGAAGCACATCAATTATTGCAATTGATCAAAATGTGCGTCGAAGTGGCTACGCCAGGCATGGCTATCTTGGGCGAAGCGATTGTTGCCCCAGCGCAGATTATGGAGTATTTCGGTACAGGAAGATATGCAACCCATGAATGCGACTTTGCCTACAATGCGACGCAAATGGCGGTACAATGGGATGCTTTGGCGACCGGAGATATTCGAATTATGAATAATGCCCAACATGAATTGTTTAGGATATGATGATTACATGATTGAGCAAGCGGGATTCACTCCGTATGATCATCGTTCTTACATCAAAAATTATTACAGCGGAACTTTCCCAGGTACTCCGGCGAAAGGTGCCTTATTTGCGATAAATCCCAAAACGCAAGACGCTCGTTTATCTGGCTCATTGGCTTCCTTATGTGGTTTAGAATCAGCGATTGAAGCGAAGGACGCGGCTTTGATACAAACGTCTATTGCTAAGATTTTATTAATGCAAGCGCAATCCATGTTTGTGGGTGGCTTACCGATGTTGTTTTATGGAGATGAGGTAGCTTATACCAATGACTATTCTTATCTACAAGATCCAGGAAAAAGTTATGATAATCGCTGGATGCATCGGCCGATCATCGACTGGAAACGCGCGGAACTTATAGATAAAAAAGGATCCATCGAACAGCAAGTGTTTCAAGCAATGCAACGATTAATCGCATTACGTAAATCCTTGAAGGTCCTTGCTGATCTCAAAAATACCCGTTGGCTTGAAATTCACAACAACTCCGTCATCGGTTTTGAACGTTTTCATGAAGGAGAAAAAGTATTCTTTTTATTCAATTTCAGCGCATCACCGCAAGCCCTAACGTGGTATGTATTAAATAGCTTTGGTACACGTCCAGCGCAGGTGACTGATTTATGGACGAAAGAAACGTTG
>JBEDFG010000149.1:0-4170 GCA_041175285.1 Bacteroidota bacterium
CTACAGATCCTGTCCAATTTCGCGAATGATTTAGGTGATTTTGATAATGGGATTGATACAAAAGATCGTAAGTTTGCCTTACGTGCAGTACAAACAGGTAAAATTTCGCAAGCTGAAATGCGTTTTGCCGTTCGACTTACAGCGGGAATTTCATTTGTTTTAGGCGTTACTTTATTAGCTTTTGGATTACAAAACGCCTCCCTGCAAACCTGGATTGGATTTTTAGGATTAGGCCTCGCATGTATTGCAGCGGCCATTGCTTACACAGTTGGCAAAAGACCTTATGGTTACATGGGGCTAGGCGATATCTCCGTATTTCTGTTCTTTGGCTTGACAGGGACAATCGGCACTTACTTTCTACAAACACATGTTTGGTCAGCCGCTACCCTAATCCCGGCTAGTGGCTGTGGATTATTATCAGTGGCCGTATTAAATCTCAATAATTTAAGGGACATTGAAAATGACCGTAAGTCAGGTAAAAATTCGATTCCAGTGCGCATAGGTAAAAAACTAGGATTTTATTATCAAAAAGGATTATTGATCGCTGGGGTTTTATGTTTTTCTGTTTACCCTCTTTTCCAAACTAGTCCCGTCCACAAAAACCAAAATTTAGTCTTATTGCTGGGTTATTATCCAATCCTTTTAATGATCCGCGAACTAAACGAAAATATGACGCCTGCTGAAATAGACCCCTATTTGAAGAAAACAGCCTTGCGAACATTATTGCTAATTTTAGTATTTGGGTTCACCCAAGTTTTCTTGAGCCGTTGATTTCCCTTATTTTTACAAAAAAATCATTTATGAAAATCAAATTTCTACTTGCTAGCCTCGTCTTGTTCTGCCTACATACAACTGTTTTTGCACAAGAAACGGTTGATTATTTAGAGCTTGGACTTACCCAAAACAAAACAGGAAACTACGCAGATGCCTTGCGTAATTTTAGCTTAGAAATTGAAAAAAATACAGCCAATCCAAATCCAATCGCATTTTACAACCGTGGATTCGCCAAATATAACTTGAAAGATTTTCGTGGGGCCATCTTGGATTTTGACAAGGCGATTGAATTAAAGCCCACTTATTTCGAAGCATTTATTGCTCGAGGCCAAAGCTACAGTAAACAAGAAAACCATAAAGTGGCGATTCAAGATTATAATGAAGCCATCCGCTTAAATCCTTTAGAGGCTACCGCCTATTACAGTCGCGGAATCTCCAAAATGAAATTAGTGAATTACCGAGGAGGACTTTCCGACTTCAATAAATCGCTCGAATTAAATGCTGAATATGCGCCAGGATTAGCAGCACGTGGTGAAGCCAAATCAAAACTATTAGACTTCAAAGGGAGCATCGAAGATTTCGATAAAGCAATTGAATTAAGCCCAAAACGTTCAGGCTATTTTTCAAATCGAGCATTTGCCAAAATGCAATTAGCTGATTATGCCTTAGCCTTAAAAGACTATGCTGAAGCGATTAAATTAAGTCCAGAAAATGCGGATGACTACTATTATGCGGGATTTTGCAAAACACAATTAGAGAATTTCCGTGGCGAAAATGGCGAGAAAGGTGCCCTCGAAGATTTTTCGAAAGCCATTGAAATGGACCCGTTAAAGGTAGAAGCCTATTACGGACGTGCATTTGTGAAAGCGAAATTAGGTGACCAGCGTGGCGCCATTGAGGATTACAGCAAATCCGCTGATTTAGGTAACAATGAAAATGCCAAGATTTTGTACGACACCAAAATGACTAAAGTTCTTTTGGATGAACTGCGCAATGGCGTTCCTGATAAGGTTAAAATTTCACCATTCAGCACAGAGCGTGCAGAAGTCTATTTTAATCGTGGGGTCGCTAAAGCAAAATCAGGCGATTCAAAACAAGCCATGGATGATTACAATCGGGCCATCTCATTAAATCCAATTTATGCCGAAGCCTATTATTTCAGAGGCGTAGCCAAATCTTCCCTAGGCGATCAGCGTAATGCCATTCAAGATTGTACCAATGCGATTAAATTGAATCCTAAATATGCAGAGGCCTATTACGTACGAGGTATTATCAAATTAGCTTTGGGCGATTCTGCAGGCTGCCTAGATTTAAGTAAATCGGGCGAATTAGGATTCAATCAAGCGTATCAGGTTATTCGCGATCATTGCAATTAATCGAATCGTAAGTGTTTAACTGATTCACCTGAACTAGCAAGTTCGATTAACGAATCGATACCTATCTGCAAATGTGATTCCACGTAATTCGTGGTCACTTTTTTATCCGATGCTTCCGTCTTTACTCCATCCGGGGTCATCGGATTATCTGAAACCAATAATAGTGCCCCGTGAGGTATTTTATTGACAAAGCCAACTGTAAATATAGTCGCTGTTTCCATGTCAATACCCATGGCACGGATTTCAGATAAATAGGTTTTAAATGCCTCATCATGCTCCCAAACGCGTCGATTCGTCGTGTAGATTAAGCCGGTCCAGTAATCCAACTCATGCTTTTTAATCATAGATGAAACAGCACGTTGTAAACGGAAAGAAGGCAAGGCAGGAACCTCTTTTGGCATATATTCATCTGAAGTTCCCTCTCCGCGAACTGCGGCAATCGGTAAAATCAAATCTCCTAAATTTAGATTTTTTTTCAATCCACCACATTTACCTAAGAATAAGACAGCTTTGGGAGAGATGGCAGAAAGTATATCCATGACCGTTGCCGCCATGGGAGACCCCATCCCAAAATTGATAATGGTTATATTATTAGCTGTAGCCGTTTGCATGGGACGATCATGACCCATAATGTCAACCTTATACTTGGCCGCAAACATATCCACGTAATTCTTAAAATTTGTCAATAATATATATTGGCCAAATGACTCAATAGGTGTACCCGTATAACGTGGCAACCAATTCTGTACAATCTCTTCTTTCGACTTCATAATTTGATCAGGTGTAATGAAAATAACCAACAAATAGCTTAATTTAGTTCTTTCTTTTGGCTTAAACCTATGCGCCCGTCGGCAGAACTGAAATTGCTCTTTCCTGAATTTGAGTATAAATTAACGCAAAAGGATGGAAAACTTTTCATTTATGATGGAATAGCAAAAAAATATCGGGCATTAACTCCTGAGGAGTGGGTTCGCCAGCACTGTTTAAACTACTTGACCCAACATCTAAATTATCCGCCTTCCATTATCCAAATTGAACGTGGACACGAAATAGATCAAATGCAAAGAAGAACTGATATTCAGGTTTTCGATAAGCAAGGGAACGTATTTATGTTGATCGAATGCAAAGCGCCACATGTGGCATTGACGGCGCAAACTTTCCAACAAATTAGCCAGTATCAAAAGAAAAACGAAGCACGCTTTTTGGTATTAACAAATGGCCTTATGCATCAAATATTTGAAATAGACATTGATAAAGCAACAACAAACCAATTAACTGAATTTCCGAACTACCTATGAAAAAAATCAACCTACTTCTATTGACCCTCTTGTCTTGTGTCTCATGGACATATGGTCAAAAAAAATCAACTGATTCAAATCGTCCAGCACTTGTTGTTGGAATCGTTGTAGACCAAATGCGCTACGATTATTTATACAAATACGCTGATCGATATTCTAATAATGGGTTAAAACGACTTATGCGTGAGGGGATGAATTGCCAAGATAATCATTATAATTATGCGCCAACGGTAACAGCGGCGGGACATGCGAGCGTTTATACAGGTACTGTTCCTGCAGTTCATGGCATCGTCGGAAATGAATGGACAGATGTGGCTTCAGGTAAAAAAGTATATTGCACCGATGACAGCACTGTCAGCACCGTAGGAACAACAGGTAAAACGGGTTTTATGTCACCCAAAAATTTGTGGACAAGCACCATTACGGATCAATTAAAATTATCCCAAAACTTCAAGTCCAAAACAATTGCGATCGCAATTCTTCCTGGTGGTCATGCCGCAGATGGCGCATATTGGTATGACTCAAAAGAAGGCCGATGGATTACATCGAGTTTTTATATGCAATCGCTTCCGAGATGGGTACAAGCATTTAATGCCGAACAACGTCCACAAAAGTACACCAAGGCAGGCTGGAATACCTTATACCCAATTCAAACCTATACCCAAAGTGGCCCAGATGATTCACCATATGAATCTAAAATGGCCGGAGAAACAGCTCCCGTT
>JBEDFG010000150.1:0-3917 GCA_041175285.1 Bacteroidota bacterium
TTCTGTCAATTTTTGGTGCGTTTTCCGTCGTCCCCCTCAGTTCTGGGACTTGGTTGCAAGGCAGCCAGACCGACATGGGCGTCATGTTATTTATGGGGATCGTTTCCTTAGATACTTTGGGAATTTTGTTGGCAGGTTGGACGTCTAACAATAAATATTCGCTTTTAGGGGCCATTCGTTCGGCCGCTCAATTAGTCTCTTTTGAGATTCCTTTGGGGCTAACGATTTTGTGTGTGGTGATGGTTTCAGGTAGCTTGAATTTGCAGGATATTGCGGGCCAACAAGGTATTTTTTCACAAGACGTACAATATTTATTTGGCCTTAAATCCTTAGGAATTGAGGTGCAGGGAATCGGAGGGATTCTGACGTGGAATGTAGTACGCATGCCGTTCTTCTTTTTACTATTCATAATTTATTTCATTGCATCATTAGCAGAGGCCAACCGTGCTCCGTTTGATATTCCAGAAGCGGAATCTGAATTAGTGGGTGGTTTTCATACCGAATATGCTGGGATGCGATGGGCACTATTATTCTTGTCGGAATACGGCATGATGCTCCTCGTGAGTATTTTAGGCGTAATTTTATTCTGGGGAGCCTGGTATTCTCCTTTGCCTAATGTAGGTTCTTTGCGTTTGGCTGACTGGACCAATGGGACACCGGGTACGATCCAAGCGACTATATTGGGATTTATTTGGATCATGGCTAAATCGTATGTTCTCATTGCCTTGCAAATGTGGATTCGGTGGACGCTTCCTCGTTTACGCGTAGATCAATTCATGTACCTGTGTTGGAAAGTTCTCATTCCTTTCACCTTGGCATTCGTCGCAATATCTGCTTTGTGGTCGCAACTCGGGTGAGATAAGTCTGAGAATTTGTGTATCATTACCGTTTGCAAACAAGCTGTTAACCTATGTATAAAATTTTTACCCGCCTATTGTTGCTGGGTTTGATTGGTGTTTACACGAATCTAAGCGCTCAAGAGTACAATCTTCCTGTCTTAAGTGGTCAAGTAGTAGACGCGCAATCAGGCGATCCGTTAGTAGGAGCTGTGATTTCGGTCGATTTTAAAAAGTCAGGGTCCACGACAGATGCCAAAGGAAATTATAAACTTTCGTTGCCCGTAGGGGAATATGTAGTCAAAGTCAGTAATGTGGGCTATAATCCATACCGGACTAAAATCTACGTAAAAGGTGATCTGGTTCTTAATGTAGAATTGAATGATGTTACCAAGCAATTGGAAGAAGTCATAGTTTCGGCATCTACCAGTAAAAAAGATATTCAAACACCATCACTTGGTGTGACCGTACTTAGTTTAAAAGGGATTAAGAAGCTTCCTACCATGATGGGGGAGGTCGATGTCATTCGAAGTTTACAATCTTTGCCTGGCGTTTCGTCTGTTGGCGAAGGCGCTAACGGTTTAAATATTCGTGGTTCCAATGTCGATCAAAATCTAATCTACATTGATGATACCCCAATTTTCAACCCAACGCACATGTTTGGATTGTTCTCTGTGTTTGCATCAGATGCGATTCGTGATTTAGAATTATATAAAGGGGGTATTCCAGCTCGCTTTGGTGGTCGGACCGCTTCGGTACTTGATATTAAAATGATCGAGCCTAACACGGACAAGTTTAAAATGCAAGGTGGTATCGGTTTAGTTTCTAACCGTATTATGGCCGAAATTCCGGTTATCAAAGAAAAATTGTCTGTGCTTGTCGCTGGTCGTTTATCTGCGAATGATTATCTATTTAAATCAGTAGCACCGGCCAACTTGAAAAATATTCGGGCCAATTTCTCTGACATTGCCACGAAGATTTATTACAGACCTAATACGAAAAATACGATTTCAGTATCAGCTTATTTAAGCCATGATTACTACCGGGTAGATTCCTTATTTAGTATTGAAAACGTGGTAGCGAAGCAAACTTCCTTTGACTATGGTCACAAGAATGGTTCAATTCACTGGAATCACTATTTCTCTCCCAAGTTAAATATGTTGGTTAGTGCCGCGGTTTCAAATTATGCAACCAAAACCTATGCGCCTGACTCCGTTAATACAATTGATTTAAACAGTTCGATTTTATATCGTAACGGTTCCGTCAGCTTCGATTATCAGCCGGTAGACAGCCATAAATTGAATTTCGGTATATCAACTACTCGTTATGATATCAAACCAGGTACCTTGAATGATGGCGTCGTTTCACGTGTAGCTACGGTCAAATTAGACGATGAGCAATCGATTGAAGCAGCTTTATACCTAGATGACGAATGGAAGTTGAATGAGAAATTGACCATTCAAGCGGGTATTCGTTATACCAAATACTGGCGTATCGGTGCAGGAACTGTAAATACGTACGCCCCAGGTTTAATGCCCTCATTGAATTCAATCGTTTCAAAGAAAACGTATGAAGCTGGCGAAGTCATGACGACTTACGGTGGGTTTGAGCCGCGTTTGACATTGAAATATTCATTGGCTGAAAATACGACAATGAAATTGGGTTATAATCGTCAACAACAATTCTTCCAGTTGTTATCGAATAATACAACGCCGTTGCCTACTTCTCGTTGGAAAACAGCAGATGCCTTCATCAAACCACAACAAAGTGATTTTGCATCGATTGGTTTCTTTAAAACCTTTAATGAAAACGTGTTTGAGGTTTCCTTGGAATCATATTACCGAAATGTTCGTAATACATTGGATTTCGTTTCAGGAGCTAATTTGCAGTTGAATCCGAACATTGAAACCCAATTAATCACGGGAAAATCAAAGGCCTATGGATTTGAGTTAATGCTTCAAAAGAAGAAGGGCGAAAATTCAGGTTGGATTTCTTATACCTATGCACGTGCCTTCAATCAAATGATTGGTGATTTTCCAGCGATCCAAGCGATTAATGGAGGTAATTGGTTTGCCACAAACTATGATAAACCACACTCGTTTAATGTGATGTGGAATATACAGCCAACCACCCACCACAGTTTCTCATTTACGTTTGCGTACAATACAGGCCGACCGTTCTCTTCGCCATCAGGTAGTTATGAGATTGCTGGTAGGAAATACCCCGTATTTGCGGAGCGAAACAATGATCGTGTTCGAGATTATCATCGCTTAGATTTTTCATGGACCATCAATAACCCTTCGATGAAGCATAAGCGCTGGGAAGGCAGCTGGGTGTTTACCGTGTATAATTTATATGGACGTCAAAACCCGTATTCAGTATTCTTTAAATCTACCAAAAATGGCTTGAAAGCATATGAGCTAAGTGTTTTTGCTTCTCCATTTGTGTCGATGACTTACAACTTTAAATTTTTATAGCAATGCCTATTAAATATATACCCTTATTTTTTGCCGCGTTTTTATTTTCATGCGTGCAGCCTATCGAAAATTTTGTCCAGAAAGACGCCACATCATACATGACCATCGAAGCAGATATTGCTGATGATCCTGAATTATGTAAAATCCGGATTACGGGATCTGCTAATCGCATCATGTCTGTTTTATCACAACCCGTGACGAAAGCGGATGTTTACATTATGGATAACAATGGAGTAAAAACGGTATTCAAAGAAGCAGTTAAGCCATTAGGGACTTATTTGCCGCCCGCAGGATTTGCTGGCAAGGTGGGCGCTTCGTATAAATTGTATGTGAGAACATTGGTAGGTGATCAATATGAGAGTTCAGTGGAAACAATGAAAGCTGTTCCTGAGATTGAAAATACCATTGTGCGTTTTGAGGCTTTAGAGCAGTATGCCAAAGTGGATCCACGTCGCGCTGGATTTACGGTTTATTTAGACTTTAAGGATTTGCCTGCAGAAGGCGATTATTACATGTGGAATTGGAGACATTACGAAAAGACTCAGTTTTGTGCTACTTGTACGGATGGCGGTCGTTTTGATTTTGTGCGTACGCTTGATTGCGT
>JBEDFG010000151.1:0-6037 GCA_041175285.1 Bacteroidota bacterium
CACCAAATTGTAATTGTCGGCGGAGGAAATGCCGGCATCTCCATTGCATCTCAACTCCTACGAAAAGATTCTAGCTTAGACATTGCCATCGTTGATGGAGCCAAAAAACATTATTACCAACCCGCCTGGACACTTGTAGGTGGGGGTGAATTTGATATCAAAGACACTGAACGTGATGAGGCATCCGTTATACCTGTGGGAGCCACATGGGTCCAACAAATGGTTCAAGGATTTAAACCGGACGAAAACAAAATCACTTTGGCCGATGGTAATGACATCAGCTATGATTATTTAATTGCGGTACCTGGAATCCAATTAAATTGGTCGGAAATCAAAGGTTTACCTGAAAATTTAGGCAAAAATGGTGTTTGTAGTAACTATAGCTTTAATACAGCTCCCTACACGTGGGAATGTATTCAAAATACAAAAGGAGGTAAAGCGCTATTCACCAATCCACATACGCCCATTAAATGTGGGGGTGCCCCACAGAAAATCATGTATTTGGCGGCTGATTATTTCCAAAAAAACAAGATTAAAACTCAGGTGGAATTTTGGAGCGGAGGTACCCGAGTTTTTGGTGTAGAGAAATACGAAAATACATTGAAAGATGTTATAGCACGATACGGAATCAATACCCAATTTTTTGTCAAGTTAGTCGAAATTGATGGCCCTAATAAAAAAGCGAAGTTCGTAGGTATTGGAGAGGCAAATAAAGACCAAGAATATTGGGTGGAATTTGATATGCTGCATGTCACACCTCCACAATCAGCACCTGATTTTATCCGAAATAGTCCTTTAGCTAATGCCGCAGGTTGGATGGATGTCGAAAAACACACCTTACAACATCATGTATACAAAAATATCTTTGGCTGTGGTGATGCGGCCAACCTACCTGCGTCCCGTACCGGCGCAGCTATTCGTAAGCAGGCTCCTGTATTAGTGAGCAATTTACTATCTGTTATGAAAGGAAAATCGATGACGGCCTCCTATGATGGCTATTCCTCTTGTCCGATTATTACAGGTTACAACAAATTAGTATTAGCTGAATTTGATTACAACAATCAACCTGTTGAGACGTTTCCATTTGATCAATCCAAGGAACGTTGGTCCATGTACCAAATGAAAAAATACCTACTTCCTTACCTCTATTGGAATCAAATTCTGCCAGGAAATATGTAGGAAAATTGTGTATTTTTGTTCGTCAAATCCCGCACAAAATGCACATTTTAATCGTTCATGATCAGAAAATACCAGTTGCTGGTTATGGAGGAACCGAACGGGTGATTTGGGGCTTGGCGAAATCCTTACAAGGACTCGGGCACCAAGTCACTTTTTTAGTGCCACCAGGCTCTCATTGTCCCTTCGCGACGGTGTTACCCTGGAATCCCAATGTATCCTTGAACGAACAAATTCCTGATTCAGTTGATGTCATTCACCTAAATCACACACCGAATGAGTGGATAAAAAAGCCTTTCGTGGTGACCGTGCACGGAAATCCAACCGGTGAAACTACCCTGAATATCAATTCCATTTTTGTTTCAAAAAACCATGCCAACCGCTATGGGTCGGATTCATTTGTACATAACGGTTTAGATTGGGATGATTATGGCAAACCAAACTTAACGCAATCGCGTGATTATGTACACTTTTTAGGCAAAGCAGCTTGGCGCGTAAAAAATGTACAAGGGGCGATTGACACCATCTTGCATACCCCTAATGAAAAACTTACCGTCCTTGGTGGCACGCGTTTAAATCTTAAGATGGGATTCCGCATGACCTGGAGCACGCGCATTCAATTTCATGGGACGGTGGGGGGCCAACAAAAATTAGATCTACTCGCCCATTCCAAAGGTTTACTTTTTCCGGTCCGTTGGCACGAACCATTTGGATTAGCTATTACAGAAAGTTTGTATTTTGGTTGCCCCATTTTTGCAACACCTTACGGATCCTTGACTGAATTAGTAACGGAAGAATTTGGTTTTTTATGTGATCAAGAAGATAAAATGGCAAATGCGATTCAACATGCACATGAATACAATAAACAAAATTGTCATGCATATGCGCGTGACGTATTTGATTCGCTCACCATGGCGAACAAATACCTAAAAGCCTACGAAAAGGTGTTAAATGGGCATTTTCTGAGTGAGAGTACCCCCCATTTACTAGAGAAAGATTCTCCTAAATTTTTACCTTGGAACAATAAAAGCCTGTGATATAAGTCACAGGCTTTTTCAATTTATAGATCTAATTTGCTTTAGTATTTTAGATAAGCCCAGCCGGCCTCTTGCTTGAGAACTACCTCGGCAACTCCAGAAGGAACTGTTCCAGCTTGAGTTAAGATAGTAGCTCGGTCAATTTTACGCTCTCGAATCGTATTTTCACAAGCTTTAAATAATACACCTGAAGCTGCGAGTTCGGCAATTTTGGCTTTTTGAGTAGTCTTGCCATCAATCAGGATACCAATTCCTGAGCCATGTGCAACCAATTCAATTTGTGTGCTGGCACCTAATGCGGTCTGAAGATTTGAAATGTTTTTCAATGCACCATGCCATACAAGGGTATCCGAAGTGTTTAATTGAACAACCACTTTATGAATGGGATTTTGCGCCTGTGCTGCAAAAACAGCGAAAATGGCAATAATGAATGATAATATAGTCTTTTTCATATGATTAAATTTTACGAAACTAACAAATTACCTGTATGAAAGCAATGTGGGATGAACGATATCAGTCAGCCGAATATCAATATGGAATCAATCCAAATGATTTTTTTGCCGAACAGATTAACCAAATACCGATTGGCCGTATTCTAATTCCTGCCGCAGGAGAAGGCAGAGATGCCATTTATGCGGCCAAACTGGGTTGGGATGTTTATGCATTCGACCTCAGTGAACAAGGACAAGCAAAAGCCATGAAATTAGCACGGGAACAACATGTCCAATTACATTATGTGTGCTCGGATGCGACAAAGGTGCAATTTCCGCTCGAATCATTTGATGTGATTATGTCGACCTACTTCCATACTCCTCCTGAGGTCCGACCAGTAATACATGCTCAATATATAAAATGGCTAAAACCCGGTGGCACTTTATTACTCGAGGGATTCAATAAAAGGCAATTGGCCTACACCTCAGGTGGGCCGAAAAATGCCGACTGGTTATTTGACACCGAAACTTTGGCTTTAGATTTCAAATCAATGGACATCAACTTAAATCAAGAAATAAAAAGGACACTGAATGAGGGTCCATTACATCAGGGTTTGGCGGAAGTGATTCAACTGATAGCACTGAAAAAGTCATAGAGACAAATATCACGTTTCAGAATGTTCTTGCCTCCTATCTTTGACTTACTAAATAAAAAAACATGCTACAATTCATAAAAAACCTATTGGGATTCGGCCCCAAAGTAGATATCTCAGCCCTAATCGCACAAGGAGCTACCGTCGTAGACGTTCGTACACCCGCTGAATATAAAGACGGACACGTAAAAGGATCCATCAACCTTCCTTTACAAACATTGGGTAGCCAAATGAACAAATTGAAAAAAGATCAAGTTATAATAACTTGTTGCCGGTCTGGAAGTAGAAGCGGTATGGCGCGCCGTCAATTACAAGCAGCTGGATTCACGCAGGTGTATAATGGAGGGCCTTGGAACAATATTAAGAGGTAAGAAGTAAGAACTAAGAGGTAAGAGTTAGGCCTCCCGAATACTGACCACTGATTACTGATTACTGACAACTGATTACTGACAACTGAACCCTGAAAAATGAGCAAATTCGCAGAACTTTTAAAATCACCAGAACCGGTGTTGGTCGACTTCTCAGCGGAATGGTGCGGACCATGTAAGCAATTGAAACCTATTTTGGAGCAATTAAAATCATCAAAATCGATGTGGACAAAAATCGATCATTGGCAGAAAAATTCCAGATTCGGTCTGTACCGACCTTAATCCTTTTTAAAGACGGAAAGTCTGTTTGGCGCCAATCAGGTGTTATTCAGGCGAGTACGCTGGAGGGAATTATTAAACAGCATTCCAGTCGCTAGTTGTCAGTCGCCAGTAGTCAGACACAAGTCCCAAACATTTACTAAAAACCTTACTCTACATAATTTTACCTGATGAAAAAATTAATCTTTTCTCTACTAATCGCGTCTTCGCTATTTGCTTGTTCTAAACAAGAAGGATTACAAGATGTGTCAGCCACTGAATTTCAAAATCAATTGTCATCCTCGGATGATAAGCAAATCGTAGATGTTCGTACGATCGACGAATACAATAATGGGCATATTGAAGGCGCTATTTTAGCCGATATCTCGAGTAATTTGTTCCAAGAAGTCGTAGCAAAATTAGATAAAGACAAACCTGTATATGTGTATTGTTTATCGGGTGGCCGGTCAAGTGCTGCAGCTAGTCAATTGAAAGAAATGGGATTCAAATCCACCATAAATCTGAGCGGAGGGATGTTGGCCTGGCAATCAGCCAACCTACCCGTATCAACCAACGGTACTAGTCCAAAAGCAGCTGAAGGCATGACCCTAGCTGATTTCAATAATCAAATCAAAGGTAAGAAACTCGTAATTGTGGATTATAATGCAGTTTGGTGCGGACCATGCAAACAATTAAGTCCCGTATTAGAAGCATGGATTAAGGCTCAAAATGGCCAAGTAGAATTGATTAAGATTGATGTGGATGCTAATCAGGAATTAGCCAAGGCCAAGCAAATCGAATCCATCCCCTACTTGGAATTCTACAAAGACGGCAAGATGGTCGATAAGCAAATTGGCATGGGAGATGCAGCCAGCATGACCAAACAGTGGACAAAAACTTTATTGTAATTGAATTGTAGAGACGCGACACCTCGCGTCTACTTTATTTGTAGAGACGCGATACCTCGCGTCTACCTTATTTGTAGAGACGCGATACCTCGCGTCTTTTTTTTCATAATTTATTTTAGACGCGAAGTATCGCGTCTCTACAAGATCTTGACGAAATAGCGCCCACACTAACACCGCATCCGCCTCCAAACAATCACCGCCGATAGGACCGTTAAGCCTGCAATACTCGCAATGGAGATCGAATACGAAAAATAGGTACTTAAAACACCGGTGAGTAGCGCCCCAACAGCATAGCCCGAATCACGCCAAAGTCTAAATATCCCCAAGCTTTTCGCCCGATCCAATGGATGCGTATGCGCTGTAATTGCCGATAAAAAGGTTGGGTAGACCATTGCTGTACCTAATCCTAATACAACGGACAAGCCAGCAAATTGAAAAAAGCTAACAGCCCAAATAAGCCCAACCAAGGCAAGCGCCTGGAGGAGAAGGCCATAGGTCAACAAATCTTTTTGGCATATCAAATCAGCTAATTTACCAGCACCCAATTGGCCTAATCCCCAAACTGCTGGATAAATAGCAGTAATCACCCCAATTTCGGCTAAGCTAAATCCCTTCGAGAGCAATAGCATCGGAAATAAACCCCATACCATCCCATCATTTAAATTATTCACCAATCCTGCTTGCGTAATCGATCCTAAATTTCGATCTGCCCAGGTCGTCCAGAAAATAGATTTCAATCGGGGCACATGACTCTCCCCCACTGCCACAGCCACATGACCTTGCGTGTCATGCACAAAAAAGATACTTAGTCCCAAACCTAAAACTACAAATGCAATACCGATATAAAAGGGATAGGGTCTAATACCATAGTTTTGCGCAATCCAACCGGTTAAAAAGGCAACAAGGCCAACCGATATATAGCCCGCAAATTCATTGATTCCCATCGCTAAACCACGATTCTTGTCGCCAACTAAATCAATTTTCATAGTGACGGTACTCGACCATGCAAATCCTTGGTTTAAGCCTAACAATACATTCGCAGCTATAATCCAGTTCCAACTAGGCGCCCACATCAATATAAAGGGAATCGGAATTGCAAAGATCCATCCCAAAATCAATAATTTCCGCCGACCTACCTGATTCGCAAAATGACCTGCATAATAATTTGAAACCGCTTTTACTAATCCAAAAACGACGATAAAGGAA
>JBEDFG010000152.1:0-3855 GCA_041175285.1 Bacteroidota bacterium
GTGTAAGAACCATAAGTTCCCCAGATGTTTTGATTGTAATCAAATACGTTGGTTGGTAAATTGATATTGCCAACTGCCGGAGAATAAATCCCATCGGCACCCGCTGTAAACGAAGCATAATCAGATGTTACATTACGCGTGATGGCTTTCGCTCCAAACTCAATCATCGAAGCTTTGTTGATTGGCGTTTGATAATCCATTTGAATCGTTGCCTCCTCATTATAAGCATCATTTACGTTCTTAATTGAACTCATGATTTGGCTCATCGTAGCAGACGGATTCATGATTAAATTGTAGAAATCATTGGTACGATTGTTACGGCTGTACATCGTCAAAATCGAGAATTCCTTCTGAGGTTTTTCAAATGTTCTCGTGTAGTCAAAGTTCACATCAACGTTCGCCGATTGATCCAATGAATTTGTATTGCGTAAACTGGCTAATGTACCGTTACGAATTTGAGACAAATTATCTTGCCAGTTATTTCCGTTACGTAAACCAAAGCGAACGTTGGATGTCAATGAATTGTATTTATTGATGTCCCAATCAAATCCCAATTGGTAATTACCAAATAAACCTTGACGGCGAGATTCGGCTGACTGGACATTGGTCGTTTGAACACCATTACTTGTCGTAATTTGTGTACTCTCAAACTTACCGTTTACATTGTATTCCGAACGACCAAAACCACCTAATGACAAGCCCCAAGTTTTATTACGGAAGTTACCGTTCAAAGCAAGGTTCGAACCACGAACACCCGCACTTGTATCAAAATTCAAGGTCAAACCCTGTAATGTGTTTTTCTTCGTCACGATGTTAATGATACCCGCAGAACCTTCAGCATCATATTTAGCCGATGGCGAAGTAATTACCTCAACCGTCTTGATCATATCCGCTGGGATTTGCTTCAATGCATCTGTAATACTTGAGGCCATGATCGTAGAAGGCTTGTTGTTAATCAATACCTTCACGTTAGTTGAACCACGTAGGGAAGGATTTCCATCTAAATCAACCGAAAGCATGGGAACTTTTTTCAATACATCGGTGGCATCACCCCCTTTATTGGATGCATCTTTCTCTGCATTATACACCGTGCGATCGACACGCTCCTCAATTAGGGCACGCTGGCCTTCTACTGTAACTTCGGCCAACATCTTTGTACTAGAGGACAATGAAATCACGCCTAAGTCTTGGTCGTCATTTTTGGCAGAAACAGAAACAAATAATGTTTTGCTATCATAACCAATGAAAGAGACTACTAATTTGTAATCACCAACGGGAACTTTGTTAATGGTAAATTTACCAACTTGATCAGCCACGGCCCCATCGACTGGTCGGCCTGTCGCTTTATTAATCAAAGCAACGGAAGCAAATTCAACTGGTTTTTTGTCTGTGGAGTCTAATAGATAACCGACAATTTTAGCGGATCCTTTAGGTGCAGCTTGAGCTGTTCCTGGAATAACGGCTTCCTTTTTTGCTGGGGCCATTCCGAAACCTCCCGGTATTTGTGCGTTCACGGAGAACACGGTAATAAAGCTGGTAATTAAAATTAAAAGGTATTTCATATATATTTTAGTTTGGCAATAATTCGGTTTCATTTTAATTCGGTCACAAAAATCTACATACATTTAGTAATACATGTAATTTTGCGACCAAAACAGGTAATTTGTAGGTCAATATTCGCTGCCTTTTATGATTGCATTAACTTCTTCCCGTTTAACGCTCATTCCACTAGACCATAGTCTGCTGAAAATTTGGCGACAATTTGGAAGGGAGGCTGTTGAAAAGGAATTGAACTTGAAACCAAACAACATTTCCTTGGAAAAGTTTTACAATCAAGAAATGGAGGATGCCTTGGTTAACTTTTGGCTTCCCATGACTCATAAATTCCCGTTGGATTTTATGTGGTACACAAATTGGGAAATAATCCTAACGGCTTCATCCTGCTCTATCGGGGGAATTGGACTTTCAGGTTTACCTGATAACCAGGGTACCACGGAAATGGGTTATGCGCTCGATCAAAAATTCAGAGGCCATGGTTATGCATCAGAGGCTGTAGAGACATTGGCTCGATGGGCATTTCAGGATGCCGACTTACAAATTATACGCGCGGAAACGCCTTGCGAAAATGTTGCGTCACAGCGCGTGCTACAATTGAATCAATTTATTCAAATAGGACATAAATCCATTGAATGTCCTGACCCGCTTGAAGTTTTCATGTGGGAACGCCGACGATAAATTTCATTTATCTATCAAAAATGGTAATTTTACCAAATTGCCAATACTATAAGGCCTTCGGGCCACACATTCTATGCAGCATTTTACTTCCGTTAAAGACGCGTATAACATTGACAAACTTATCAACGAAGCTTTGTTGATGAAAAAGTCTCCGTATGCCGACAAGCACATAGGCAAGAACAAAACGATGGGCTTGCTGTTTTTCAACTCGAGTTTACGGACACGATTGTCGACACAAAAAGCGGCACAGAACTTGGGCATGGATGTCATGGTCATGAATGTGGGTACTGATGGGTGGCAATTAGAAATGAATGAGGGCGTCATCATGAATGGCGACAAGGCGGAACACGTCATGGAAGCTGCAGCCGTTATCGGCCAATATTGCGATATCGTGGGTGTTCGGAGTTTTCCTGGCCTAGTAGATCGTGAATTAGATTATTCAGAATTGGTTATCAATCAATTCATCAAATATACCGGTAAGCCCATTGTCAGTTTGGAATCGGCTACCAGACATCCGTTGCAATCACTGACCGACTTGATTACGATTACGGAAACAAAGCAAGTGGACCGTCCTAAAGTGGTATTAACTTGGGCGCCTCATGTGAAAGCATTGCCACAATGCGTACCCAATTCATTCGCAGAATGGATGAATATAGCGAACGTAGACTTTACAATTGCACATCCAAAAGGATATGAATTAGCTCCTGAATTTGCTGGAAATGCGAAGATCTGCTATGATCCACAGGAAGCATTTGTTGGCGCGGATTACATCTACGCAAAGAACTGGTCATCCTATTCTGACTACGGTAAAATCCTTTCTTCGGATCCCGCATGGACGGTTACAAAGGCTAAAATGGATTTAACCAATAACGCCAAATTCATGCACTGCCTACCGGTTCGTCGGAATGTCGTTGTGGATGATGCGGTGATTGATTCGGAGAATTCAATTGTGATCCAACAAGCCGGAAATCGGCTTTGGGCGGCACAAGCTGTGATTAAAGAAATTCTATTAACCCAAATGCGGGTTGAAAGTCCATATTTATTCTAATGAGCAAGCAGGCCTTACATATTGTCAAGATTGGCGGGAACATCATCGATGCGCCGGAGGCCTTAGCTTCTTTTTTAGCGAATTTTGCTTCGATTAAAGGCCCTAAATTATTAGTTCACGGAGGTGGTAAGATTGCTACGTCTATAGCGGCTAATTTGGGAATAGAAAGCCAAATGATAGACGGTCGGCGCGTGACAGATGGTGACAGCCTTCGGATCGTCACCATGGTTTATGCTGGCTGGATCAACAAATCCATCGTAGCTTCATTGCAAGCTTTAGAATGCCATGCCATCGGGCTAGCTGGCCCAGATGGCGGCTTTGTGGTATCGAAAAAAAGAAATCCAGTTCCAATAGATTATGGATTTGTAGGGGATATTGAGCACGTCAATGCGACTGGTTTAGCTGGATTGATTACTTCAGGATTTAGTCCTGTTTTTGCACCGATCACAGCAGATGTTTCGGGTCAATTACTAAATACGAATGCAGATACGATGGCACAAGCTTTGGCGATTGCCTTGAGTGCGCATTTCGAAGTGACACTAACTTATTGCTTTGAAAAGCAAGGCGTATTA
>JBEDFG010000153.1:0-3832 GCA_041175285.1 Bacteroidota bacterium
GTCGACCAAATGGACTCACTCGGTCTATTGAATTTAAAGACCTACCTCAAACAACACCCTGTAAAAATCTCAGCACTAGGCTATTACCCGAATCCAATGGATCCGGATGAAAAACAAGCCGACTTTTACCGAGAACATATAAAAAAGATTATTCAAGCAGCAGCTGTTCTTGAAATACCTGTTGTTAATACCTTTGTTGGTCGTGATTATACCAAAAATGTAGCTTCCAATATAGCGAGGTTTTCGGAAGTATGGCCAGAGATTATTGCCTTGGCGGATTCGCTCAATATAAAAATAGGGATTGAAAATTGTCCGATGTTTTTCACCGACGATGAGTGGCCAGGAGGAAAAAATTTAATGACTACTCCTAAAATTTGGGATCAATTATTTAGCATCATCCCGTCGGCTAATTTTGGATTGAATTACGATCCATCGCATATGGTTTGGCAGCAAATGGATTACCTATTCCCAATCCATCATTATACAGAGCGCCTTCACCACATACATCTCAAGGATGTCAAAGTGTATCCTGATAAATTAAATCGTGTAGGAATTCTAGCAAACCCATTAGAATACCATTCGCCCAAAATTCCTGGGTTAGGTGACATCCATTGGGGCAAATTCATATCCGCTTTACATGATGTTCGTTACCGTGGGCCTATCGTCATCGAAGTCGAAGACAAAGCGTTTGAAGGTTCTCCAGAAGATATCAACAAAGCGATTCATGCCGCTAGAAACCACATAAATACTTTTTTACCTTAACGAAAAACGGGAGCTTTTCAGCTCCCGTTTTTTTTATTTAGTTGGCTTTTTAAATAAACCCGCATCTACGGGGACATTTAATTCGACTGAAGTCGTATCCACTTGCATCATGCCACCCATCGGGCTTGCAGCCTCAACAGTGAATGGAAAGTATAAACCATCTACCGCTTTGTAATTGGAGTAGTTTACCTCGGTGTCAACCGACTGGCCATTAGCCTGTACCTTCGCGATTGTCTTGATAATGAAAGATGTTGAAGCTGATACATATACTTGCGATTCTTCACCGCCAGCCTTCGTTACTTTCAATAAGTAAGCATCTGCGCCATCAATTTTTTCTTTGCTAACTAATTCAATATTCGCACCTGATTTCTGTGCTTGAATTAATGCAGATCCTAAATTCTTCTGAGATCCTGCTAGTTTAACTTGTTCGCCAGGCATATCCTCCGCCTCACCTGTACCTCCCATCATGGCAGGACGAATCATCCAACCTGAATTCTCATCCACAACAGTGATGATTTTATTTCCCATCACTTCAACTTCGGTACGGAATGCTTTACCGATCGAAACCGTAGTCTTGGATTCGATATCCATACCCTGAACACTAAACTTGTTTTTAACTATGGCTGATTTAACTGCAGCCCATTTTTCGGGACTGCCCATGGCAGCTTGATGTTTAGCTAAAACTTCTTCCGTACTTTGACCAAAGGCAACAGCAGAGCTGAAAATTAATAAGCCCGCCATCATGTGTGTAAAATTTCTTTTCATCTTTTTGTTTTTTTTTAAAGGTATAGAAATATTGGGTAGCAATGAACAGGACCCAATCAATTATCAGTTTACTGATTTTTTAGGAATGGAACGCATGATAATGATCCAGGCAAGAAAGCCTACGATGCCCGCTGCGAAAAAGGCGGCACCTGGAAAATTATGCTCTTCCTTTGTAAAATATGCAAATAAATTGGACGCAAATAAAGGGCCTAAAATGGTCGTAATCGACTGCAAACTAGTTAATCCACCTTGTAATTCTCCTTGCTCATTGGGCCCAACCTGTTGGGTTATGAGACTTTGTAAAGCCGGACCAGCTAAACCGCCTAAACCAAAAGGAATCATAAACGCATACATCATCCAAGATTTGGTTGCAAAGGCAAATAACAAAAAGCCAAATGCCCATAGAAGCAAACCGTATGAAATCGCCTTTCGCTCCCCTATTTTCGGCGTAATGACACGTGTTAAACCACCTTGAACGATGGCCACAATGAGGCCAACAAATGCCAGCGAATAACCTACTTCATCCGGAGTCCAATTAAATACTTTCATGGTAAAATATGACCACGTACTTGGGTGCGCCTGACTAGCTAGTTGAACACAGAAATAACCACCAACAAGCCCAAGAACCATGGGATGGTACTTCGACATATGTTTTAGGGAACCAAATGGATTAGCTCTTTTCCAATCAAATGGACGTCTATTTGCCAATGAAAGTGACTCAGGCAAAACAAAATAACCATATAAGGCATTGACCATCGTCAAAACAGCGGAAGCATAAAATGGTAAATGAACATCTATACTACCTAATGCTCCCCCTATTGCGGGCCCAACAATAAAACCTAAACCAAACGCCGCACCTACCATTCCAAAGTTTTTCGCCCGATTTTCAGCCGTGGATACGTCGGCAATATACGCTTGTGCTGTCGTGAAACTCGCTCCCGTAATACCAGCCAGAATCCGTCCAACAAATAACCATTTGATATTAGGAGCATTGGCTAAAAGCAAATAATCTAAAGAGAAGCCAAAAAGTGACGCTAAAATGACCGGTCTGCGACCAAATTGATCGGAAAGCCCACCTAATATAGGTGAAAATATGAATTGCATAATGGCATAAGACGCCATCAGCCAGCCGGAATATTGAGAGGCAGTGCTCAAATCGCCTCCCGTAAATCCTCGAATTAACGTGGGCATCATCGGAACAATAATTCCGATACCCATGACATCGATTAATAAAGTAACAAATATAAAACCTATGGCGGCGCTGCGCTTCTTTTCTAACATGCATCTAAATTTGAAAGCAATTTACTAAAATTGATATGCAATTTTAGCCTGTAGGAAATCTTTACTTATTTGAGCACATTGTTTAGGCGTTTTGGCTTTATCAGGTACACCATCCAATTCTACAATGGTCCATCCCGTAAATTTAATTTTATCTAGTGCGGCAAAAACTCCCACTAAGTCAACATTTCCTTGACCTAATTCCACAAATTTATATGACTTTGGATTTGCATCTCCCTTGATTGGACATTCGACATCCTTGATGTGCATACTATGTAAAACTTGCTTGTATTTGATCACCGCATCAGCAGGCTTGCCACCTCCTTGGTGATAATGCGCCACATCTAAGAGTAAACGGACATATTTCGGATCCATTGCTTTGACCAATGCATCCACCTCTTCAGGCGTTTCACCATACTGATTCATGTGATTATGGTAGGTCGCTTGAATGCCAATTTCTTTTGTTAAGGCACCTATTTCATTCATGGCTGCAGCCAAACGAGTTAACTCATCGGCAGTAGGCGGCACATTATTTTTACGTAAACTATTTGTCAATTGAATGGAAGTCCCACCTAATGCTTTGACAAAACGGGCATGATTTACATGCATCGCAGCATTTGCTTCTTTTTTTGCCGGGTCAATTTCCACATTACCGCTCGAGAACATCACTAACGAAAGTCCCTTCGCGTCTAATAATTGCTTCAGATCAGCTGGATTATCTTTGTATTTCGCGTAGGTATTCGCGCGTAACTGAATTCCTTTATAACCTAATTCGGCTAGTTCTTCTATAGCTAATTCATCCTTTCCACCCCAAGTAATGGCTGAATAGCCCATTCGGAATGATTTAGATTTAGCAGATGGAATGAAAGCAGCTAGTGCCACAATTGAATTTTGCGCAATAAATCGACGACGTGAAAGCATAATAAAAATTTAGACGTTGGACACTAGACATTAGACGCTAGACATCAAACTTGAGTGATTAAATAGGTTTGTTCAAAACAACGAAAAAAAATACAAAGAAAAAAGT
>JBEDFG010000154.1:0-4336 GCA_041175285.1 Bacteroidota bacterium
GTGCCGCCTGTTTTGCGGAAGGCAGGTTTTAGGCTCGCTAATTTCTCTAGGTTAGAGTTTCCTTTGATGAACTCATCCTGGTCGAACATGCTGACGTTTCCTTTTTTATCTGTCGAGGTAACGGGAACAATTTCGGCTGCGAAATATCCCGCTTGCTGTGCAGCGAAAGCTTTTTGTTGAGAGCGAAAAGCAAATAAATCTTGGTCTTCGCGGGAGATTGAGAAGAGGTCCACTAAGTTTTCGGCGGTTTCACCCATCGCGTCGATGCCGTAAAGCTCCTTCATTTTGGGATTAACAAAACGCCATCCGAATGAGGAATCGAACATTTGAGCGTCATTGCCAAAAGGCTTTGTTGTTTTTGCAATCACCCAAGGGCTACGCGTCATGTGTTCAACACCGCCCGCGATAAAAACATCGCCGTCTCCGGCTTTAATCGCACGGTTCATGAATCACCGCCGACATGCCAGAGGAACATAGTCGGTTCACCGTTTCACCTGGAACGGTGTGTGGGATGCCTGCTAATAACAAGGCCATTCGGGCCACGTTGCGATTATCTTCGCCTGCTTGGTTATGGCAGCCTAAGATAACATCGTCAATGCTAGCGGGATCGAGTTGTGGGTTTCGTTCTAAAATTGCGCGCAACGGTATGGCTGCTAAATCATCCGCTCGTGTGGCTGATAAACCGCCTCCTAAACTGCCTATTGCTGTTCGTACGGAATCAATGATGTAGGTATGTTGTGACATCGTTTTGTTCAATTAATGTATGTGACCTCCCCCGTTTACATCTAAGGTAAGTCCTGTGATGTAAGCGGATAAATCGCTCGCTAAGAATAGACAAGCATTTGCAATATCAAGTGGTTTTCCAGCTCTTCGCAACGGGATTCCCGCTACGACCTGCTGAAATTGTTCGTCATTTACATTGCCATCTAACATCCCCGTTTCGGTCATAGATGGACAAATGGCATTTGCTCGGATTCCTTGTGGACCAAATTCCCGTGCAATCGCTTTCGTTAAACTTAATACGCCACCTTTCGAAGCAGCATAATGCGCTCCACCTACTAATCCACCACCCCGTTGTGCCGCAACGGAGGCTAGGTTGACGATGCGTCCTGATTTTTGTTTGGCAAAATGTGTTAGGGCGCTTTGGCAGGTATGAAACGTACCTTTTAAATTCACATCAATCATAAAAGCCAAATCCTGGCTCGGAATATCGAGCATTCCCTCTGAACGAACGACACCTGCACAGTTGATCAGACTATCGATACTCCCAAAATGAGCCACCACCTGTTCCATTGCCTGATCACAAGCCGCTGGATCTACGATGTTGCATGGAATGCAAATGAGCGGAACTGGATGACCAGCGGATTCGGCTAAAGCCGAGGCTAATTCTTCTTGTGTTGATTCGTTTACCGCTACATCCAAGATGGCGATTTTTGCGCCGTGACTGGCGAATAATTCGGCCGTTGCATAGCCGATGCTGCGCCGATTTGCGGCACCCACGATCACGCAAACGTGGTCAATCAATAAACGGAAATCGTTATTTTTCATAGCTAAAAGCTGCTTTTGAGTTGATTATTTGGGTTATTTCGGAAGGAGTATATCCGAGTTCCCTTAAAATGGCTTGGGTGTCATGGCCTTTGGGTTGGGCAAAGGAATTCACCGGCGCGTAGTGTCCATTGTGTTTAATCGACGATCGGATGACCACCGTTTTCCCTTCTACAGGATGTATTTCAGTACGCATTAATTGCACTTGCGTTAAATGCGGATCTTCTATCAGCGTGTCAATGGTGTGACAAGGCATCGCAGGAATGTCGACAGCCCTTAATGCTAGCAGCCATTCCTCGGTAGTTTTACTAAGTAATGGAGCACCGCGCACCTCAAACCATTCGCTCACAAACTCGGCCCGACTGGCTACGGTTTGAAAACGCGGATCCGTTAATAGGGCTGCGCGTTCCGTGGCCTTTAAAAATGCTGTGACTTGCGGATCGGTATTGATGGTGAAGGAGATATAGCCGTCTTTGGTTTTGACAGGTTGGTTATGTGGGCTTAGTAAGCGCAAATCTCCTACGGGTCCCACAGCTGGGTCGAAACTTTTTTGGGCCAAATGTTCTTGCAATACAAAAGTCGCCATGGTCTCAAACATGGGTACCTCCACAAAAGCCCCTTTACCTGTTTTGAAACGGTCGATAATCGCGGCCATAATCGCGCCAGAGGTAATTTCGCCTACGACATGGTCGCAAATCAACATAGGCACATAGGCCGGTTTCCCGTCACGCAATTGGGATAAACCTGCAATGCCTGAAACACCTTGCAAGACACTGTCGTAGGTAGGTAAACCCGCATAGGGCCCTTCCGTGCCATAGCCAGTAATGAGGCAATAGATCTTTTCCGGATGTTTGGACTGAATGGCCTTTGGCCCTAAGCCTAAACGTTCTAGCGCATCGGGGCGCATATTTGCAATGATGACATCGCACCAATCGATCAGTTTATCTGTGATGGATTGAGCCTGTGGGCTTTTCAAGTCTAAGCACAAATTGCGCTTGCCGCGGTTTAAATGTAAGTAAGTTCCGGAATGTTCACCGGATGGAGACTTACCTCCCAAACCTCGCATCAAATCGCCACTTGGATGTTCGATTTTGATGACATCTGCCCCGTATTGGCTCAAGCGCCAAGTGGCAACGGGGCCCACAACCACCGAGGTCAAATCCAGTATTTTTATTCCTTTTAGTGCTTCAAACATGGCATTATGCGTTTACGCGGGCTTCGATAGAAACGGCCAAAGCGTGATGTGCATTACAAATCTTTACCTCCCAATTTTGCGCGTCCACCGGATTTGCTAACAGGGTAAGTTCATCGTCACAGAAGAGTGGCGCGCTATGTTTCGCTTGAAACCCAGCTAGCTGTAACCCGCATTGCGTGCGTAAAAACTCCGTCACATATAAGGAGGCAAGTCCTCCGTTGACCAATAAATTCGGATAGCCTTCTATCGCTTGTGTATACGTACGATCGAGGTGGATTTTGTGGGAATTAAAGCCCAAGGCAGAGTATTGAAATAATTGTAATTCGTCCGGTGTCAACGATTTTTTCGCTTGTGCTTTTTGACTTATTGGCGTGCCTGTAGGAAGTACGGGCTTACCTTGACTAGCTTCTAACAGGATGAAGGTTTGGACTTCGTTAAGTAAGAGTTCGGATTGCTGATTACGTAACTCGTGTTGAATTTTGACAAAAGCCATACGACCCGCCGCACTTTCCTTTTCTGATATAGAAGCCACGTAACTGGTTCGTTCCAATGTCTCACCGATGCGAATATCTCCCAAGAACTCAACTGTCCGTCCTCCTAATACTAAACGTGGTAGCCCTAAATTGGGGATGGGAACCCCAAAACCAGGAAAGCCATCCGAACGGATTTCAGATCGAGGAACATTTCCGGATAAAAGGAAAAAATGCCAGCCTCGTGGCAATAAATCGCCCTTTATGAAATCAGATGGTACTAAGTCAAGCATCGAAGCAACTTTCCTTACGGCGGAAAGGCTGCATACTTCCTCTGAGATGATTCGTTCGTTATGTTCCATATAAGGCACGTTAAGCACGATTTTAAAATAATCTGCCCCAAATTTAAACTATATTTTTTATATATAAAATTCTAATTTTATATTTGCAAAAAACAAAAATGTAATTCCTATGAAATTTAAATACCACCACATGAATTTGTGCACGGAGAATGTAGCACGAACATCGGAGTTTTATCAGTCAGTTTTCAACTTATCTCGTCTTCAGGATGAGGAGCATAATTTAGTGGGCGAGGATACAGAAGATCGCTTTGACGGGGTTGTTGATTTTTTAACAGACGGCGAAGTAGAATTCCATATCACGAAAAAGGATGTAAATTTAGGCTTTGAAATGAAGCACTTTATTAACCCTTTAGAGCGCGGTCACTTTTGTTTTCGCACGGATGATATCGAAGGCTTCAAGAAAAGATTAGAAGAAAAAGAGATCCCCTATGCTGATTATGGCAAGTGGGCTCTAGCCGGCTGGTATCAAATATTTTTCCATGATCCCGATGGCAACATTATTGAAGTCCACCAAATCGGAATGTAAACTCCATGAAAAACGAAGTAAGTGAGAAAAGTAGTAGTAGCGGTTATTCTGCGCCCGCTTTAGACAAAGGTCTTGATATTTTAGAGCTTTTGTCTAAGAGTGAGTCGGGTTTAAGCCAACAAGAAATTGCGGGAAGTCTGGGTCGGAATTTGAACGAAATCTACCGGATGTTGACCTGTTTAGTGGCGCGAAATTATATTTCGAATCAATCGAACAAGTACGCACTTACTTCGAAATT
>JBEDFG010000155.1:0-4018 GCA_041175285.1 Bacteroidota bacterium
TGCAGTCTGCAATGAACCTGGCGTTCCCGATGCGACTTGGAAAGAATTTATTGCCAAATATGGCCTCAAAGAAAATTACGTGCATGTGACCATGCCTGGAGTTGCGAAAGAACGTTTGGTCTATGACGCACTCTCCAATCCTGTTTTTTACTTGTTGGACAAGCAAGGCAATATTGTCGGGAAAAAAATGGGGGCGGTTACGATCCGGAAGTTTTTTGGCGCAAAACAATCTGGACGTTAGACGCTAGACGTTAGACGTCGGAAAAATTTAATTGGATACTGACCACTGATTACTGGATACTGACTACTGACCACAGGTCTAAAGTCCAACGTCTTTCGTTTCCCTGCTCGCCTGTAATAAATCATACCAATCCTCGTGATCAAGCGTGATTTGGAATGAATTCACAATGTTGCGAAATAAGCGGCAGGGCGCCTAATTTCACCAACCACGCAACGGCGATTGATTCGATGTTGGCCTGGTATTTCGCTGCTATTTCATTGAGTTTTTTACGCAATTTCAATGCACGCTCATCGGTGCCATGCTCGATTCGGCCACCCGCTAAAGGCGAAGTTGCCAATGGGCGCATGTATTTTTGTTTGATGTAATCAATCGCACCATTATCCAGTGCCGACGTATTTAATAAGTTCAAATCGATGTGATTGGAAACAACCGGGATGTTCAGATAGGAAACTAACAACTGATGCTGATGCACCGTAAAATCCGAAACACCAATGTTTTTGACCTTTCCCGATGACTTCAATTTTTCCAAGGCGTGTGCCGTGGCTTCGAGGTCAGAAAGGGGGTCTAATTGATCCAATAAAAACACGTCCAAATAATCCGTATGCAGATTACGTAACGAATTTTCCACCGATTTCGTGATGTGCTCCGCAGACGTATTTACGTGATTTACACGAAATTGGGGCGTTGGATTAACACCACATTTAGAAAAAAGAACGATATCCGAACGCTTAAAAGATTGCTTTGCTAGCACTTCACCAAAGCGTTTTTCGCACGTATAATCTCCGTAACGATCCGCATGATCAAAAGTATTAATGCCTAATTCAAGACATAAATTGACAATTTGCTCCATGTTGCCTTGATCGGCAGTCCAGCGCCAAAAACCATAAATGGCAGGAGAAACTTTGGGACCGGCGTCACTTAAATAGACCTTGTTCATGCGAGTATAACTTGAGAAGCTGTTAATAAATCGTCGACCAAATGGGTCGCTTTTGTTTCTGTTGCTGGTGGTGCGATGCGAATCGTACGCAGTCCCGCACGCGTTCCAGCGGTAATATCACGTTCATGATCGCCCACCATCCAAGAGGCTTCCATGTCAATTTTATATTTGGCCGCAGCCTTTTCAATCATCAAGGAACCCGGCTTTCTAGTCAAAGAATGACTGTCAAATTTCTCGTGGTAAGGGCAGAAATAGATATCATCTAATTCAACTCCCGTGCCATCTTGAATCGCCTGATGAATCATCATGACATCTTCCCGCCGGTAAATTCCTTTGGCAATGCCACTTTGATTCGTAATAATAATCAACAAATAACCCGCTTCCTTGAAGGCCTTCAAAGCTTCACCTACCCCGGGAGGAATGATGAATTCCTCCATGCGATAAACGTAATCCACACGGTCCACGTTCAAGACGCCATCCCGGTCTAAAAAAATACACTTTTGCTTCATTCAACTAGAATAAACGGCTCCAAGGGATACGGCTTAAAATCAATACCAACGCCGCCAAGGTGAAAATCAACGCATTTTTATGCTTCGCAGCATCCGCGATTGCCTTTTTGTTTTTGGCATTATTTACTGTCGCTAACACCACCGCAATGATGTTTACCGAGATATGCTCAACAGCCAATAAACGCGTGGCAGGATCCTTCATCGCCGCGCCAAAATCAGCGAATGCAGCCGTAGTTACCGGACTTAAGAAGAAATAAAGCGCTAAACCGATCAACAATTGCGTGTGCAATGAGATCATAAAAAATAAACCTGCTTTGCGATCTGAATCTGTAAATAATGAATTATTTGACTGGCCGCGTAACGCACGCACAATCACATTGATACCTAAAATGAACACGACTACGAATAGTGCGATGTGAACGTTTGTAACAATTGAATACATGATGATAAGTTTTAGTTTGTTGCAAAGATACAAAAAGCCTGCGGACCGTGACCTTTGTTACGAATAATCCTCTATTTTTCTTTACCTTTGGGCCATATTTTACCCCAAAAAGATGCCAAATTCATCCGGTTTAAAGGCTGCCATAAATGCCCGTTGCCCTCAATGCCACGAAGGTCGTTTATTTAAATTCAAATGGTGGAATCTATTTAATTTCGCTCAAATGGAAGAAAAGTGTTCCGCTTGTGGCATGCGATACGAGATTGAACCCGGATTTTTTTACGGGGCCATGTACATCTCATACGCATTTACGGTAGGTATCATGCTCGTAGGAGGCCTCATTATCTACAATGTTTTTAACGATCCTGACGCAATGGGCTATGTGATACCGATTACGCTCATTTCGCTGGCTTTAGTTCCGGCCAACTTCCGTGTTTCCCGCGTGATTTTCATACATTTGTTTTCAGGCGTAACCTACCGTCCCAATAAATGAAAATACTAGATTGGTACATTTTGAAAAAATTCTTGAAGACGTATGTCTTCGCGGTTTTTCTTATTGTATTGATCGTCATGGTCATCGATTATACCGAAAAAATCGATGATTTTATTCGAAAAGAGGCACCGTTCCGTGCCATTATCTTCGATTATTATTTGAACTTCATTCCTTATTGGGCAAACTACATCAGTCCGCTGATGGTGTTTATTGCGACTGTTTTTTTTACGGCCAACATGGCCTCTAAGACGGAAATTATCGCCATTCTAAGTTCAGGAATTAGTTTTCCTCGCCTCATGCGACCTTACATTATTGGCTCTTCCATCATCGCGATTGGAACCTTCGTGATGATCGGTTGGATCGTCCCCAATGCCAATAAAATCCGTGTCCCCTTCGAGCACGAGTACATTAACGGGACCTATTATTTTGACAAACGCGATGTGCATATCAAAATTGCGCCCGATGTTTATGCCTATATTGAGAGTTACGACAACAATTCAAATACGGGATATCGGTTTAGTTTGGAGCGAATTGCAGATAACGAAATCAAGCAAAAATTAATGTCGGACCGAATCACCTGGGATTCCGTCGCCAAAAAATGGACCATTCACGATTACCGAATTCGAACGCTTTCGGGTGGAGGGAATGCCCTCGTTTATGGTGCCAAAATCGACACCACACTCAATTTATTACCCAAGGATTTTCAGAATAAGCACTTGTTGCACGAAACGTTTACGTTACCTGAGTTGAACAGACATATTGATTTGGTTCGGTCGCGGGGAGCGGATGGGATTGAGGTCTTTTTGATTGAGAAATATTTACGTTTTGCGAATCCGTTTTCGGTGATCATTTTAACGATAATTGGGTTCTTGGTTTCAGCGCGCAAGGCGCGAGGTGGTGTGGGATTCCAGATTGCGCTGGGGTTCTCTTTGGCATTCGTTTATATCCTATTTTTCATGATGAGTAAGGGAATTGCGGAAGGGGGCGGAATGCCGCCGATGCTAGCTGTTTGGTTGCCAAATATCGTTTTCTCGGCCGTTGGCGTCGGACTTTATTACACGATTCCGCGGTAGATGAAACAGGCGCCCAAACTTCTCGACTATTTCAAGATTCACTTTATTGTTGTCCTATATGCGTTCACCGCGATTCTGGGGAATGCGACTCAGGCGAATGCGCTGACGATTGTGTTTTTTCGCTGTGTTATTGCGGCGGTGGGCTTAGCGGGTATTTTGTATTTCACCAAAACCTCTTTTCGAGTAACACGAGATGTTTGGGGGGTGTGGCTTCTAAATGGGGTGTTTATTGCCCTGCATTGGCTGTTATTTTTCGGCGCAGCAAAAGTATCCACCGTGGCGATGTGCTTGGCGGGACTTTCCACTCAGACTTTTTGGACATCAGT
>JBEDFG010000156.1:0-6192 GCA_041175285.1 Bacteroidota bacterium
GTCTTTCCATAAGGGATTAAGATCTTCACCTTCATGCGTTGGTTTCGAAACTTTAAATTCTGAAGACCAAAATGGCTATCCAAAACAAGCTTGTTGCCTTTTTGAACAAATTGATATTTAATCGCCTTGGCATTCACTTCGGCTTCATTACGCGTGCGTCCATTAGACTTAGCGAATTGGATGATTTGAATGTTTTCCCCATCATATCCTTCGAGTGTGATTTGAGCTCGGGAGAATCCCCCACGATTAAAATCGTGTTGCTCATCCTCATCTAATATCTCTTCTACTAACGCATTATTTCCTAATAGTTTTTCCCAAAGAGACTCATTGGACTCGCGATTCACATCAAACACATAAGATGAATCGGATGTAATTTCTTTCATCTGGTTCACCGAAGCAGTCCGTTGGAAATTTCGCCCCACCATACTAAAGGCAGCAAACAATCCGATCCAGCCTACAATTGCCATCGTCGTGGCAACGTAGGTATACATTTTATTCGTCAATTTACGATTAGCGAATAAAGAAGCTCCGCTAATGCCAATTCCCACAATCATCGGGATTACAGCGGCATAAGCTGCATAAACAGCCCAAGCTGGCAAATCTTGCACGAGTAAATAAATAGGAACCGCCTCGCCAAATGACATACCTATTTGTCCATGATCAAAACCAGAAAATCCGGAGCTTGTTACAACCACTAAAGCAGCTGCAAATGCAATGGCAATAATCAAAAGAACTGTTCCCGCCAGGTATTGAACGAACCATTTCACCCCCATTAAAACCGGTTTAAGCGCCTTAAAAATGGTGGCCAACGTACGGAACGGGAAAAGAAGTACGCGAGTCAACGGTTTTTCCTCTGCTGAATCAGGCTGAAAAGTTTCTTTGATATTCTTTTCGATGTTCTCTAGGGTAATCGGCTCACCCGTCATCGCCATCTTATCGGTCACAGATTTTGCCTCCGGCGTAATCGCCATGATGATGATGTAGGCTGCAGCTCCTGTACCGAAAAAGAATAATGAAATAACGGCTAATACACGTAATAAACCGACATCCCAACCGGTATAAGCGGAAATACCGGCCATCACACCACCTACGACTTTATTCTCGGGATCTCGATAGAACTTGCGGTAAGCATTATCGGTTTCTACAGTCACTTCGCCTGGAATAGCAATCCAACAAGCCACATATACCCAGAAAACGAGGTTAGCTGCATGTAACAAAGGAAAGAGGCCAAAGAACCCAACAATCATAATCAAACGAACCCAGATCGGATCTATTTCAAAATAATTGGCCATACCTGAAGCGACACCACCTATTTTTTTGTTGGTCAAATCACGACGGAAAACCTTCTTCGCGCTAGAATCAGTCGATGTTGTGTTTGATTTAGTTTGCTCTTGTTTTCCCTCTTCAGTTTCGATTTCTTTGAAATCAGCCACAGTTCCCAAGGATGCAATTAACGCATCTACGTGTGCTTGTGTGATCGCTTCCGTTTTTTCTGTTTCACGAATGTTCCAGAATTTTTCAGCGATGCGTGCTTCAATATCGTCTACGATGTCTTTGGCACCTTCGAAATTTTTGAAATAAGCATGGATGGATTTCAAATACGCATCCAATGTTGCAAATGCATCTTCCTCAATGTGGAAAACGATGCCAGCTATATTAATTGATAAAGTCTTTTTCATGTCCAATAAATTTAAACTTGGGGTGTTTGAGGATGAATGATTTGGGAAACGGAGGCATGCAAATCATCCCAAGTCCCATGTAATTCCGCTAAAAAGGTCGTTCCCTTTTCAGTCAAAACGTAATACTTACGCGGCGGACCTGATACAGATTCCACCCATTTGTAATCGAGAAATCCAGCGTTTTTTAGTCGCGTTAGAAGTGGGTACAATGTCCCCTCGACGACCATGATTTGAGCGGATGTTAATTCAGTCAGCATCGTCGATGCATAAACCTCACCCCTCGAAATAATTTGCAGAATACAGAATTCTAATATTCCCTTCCGCATCTGCACCTTGGCATTTTCAATATCCATCGGTTCTTTTTGTTTTTTGATAGGACAAATGTATAAAAGGTACTATGTATTACAAAGTACCTTAGAAAAAATATTTTTGATTTATGGATAAACGGTGAGTAATTTGTGGTGAATGGCTTAATAGGCCCCACTCGAAACCAAACGCATGTTTAAAGAAGTCTCCTTACCTCTCGCCTTTTACAATCGGGATACCTGGTTGAAAGTTGCGTTTTTCGGTGTTTGTGTCTTCATGGCTGGTTTCTCCCTGTATTTCACCGATGGTCTTGTTAGTAAATTAGAGGAGCGTGAAAAGCAGCAAATCGAATTATATGCGGAAACGATACGCTATGTCATGACGAGTGATGAAAATGCGGATATCAATTTTTTCTTTGAGCGTATTAAGAAAATCAACGAAAACAACACCATTCCTGTGATTTGGAAGGACGGTAGTGGTCACTTGAATTCCATCAACATCGCGATGTCCGAGTCATTATCCACGGAAGAAAAGCAAATTTTATTGCAGTCGAAATTGCAGGAAATCATCGCTGAAAATAACAAACCCATTGAAATGGATATGGGTTTTCAGAAAGAATACATCTATTACGGTAACTCCAAATTACTCAAATTATTACGCTACTACCCCCTTTCTCAGCTATTGGTCGTGTTGATCATTGGCTTTTTAGGCTACATATTTTTCTCCTATTCCCGTCGTGCTGAACAGAATCGCGTTTGGGTGGGTCTTGCGAAAGAGACTGCACATCAGCTGGGCACTCCGCTTTCTTCCCTAACAGCTTGGGTTGAAATTTTACGCAATGAACCTACGATCAATCCAGAAATTGTGATTGAATTATCGAAGGATATACAACGACTTGAAACGATCACTACCCGTTTTTCAAACATCGGATCCATGCCTATTTTGAAAGAAGAGGACCTAGAAGAATTGATTTCCAGCTTTATCAATTACTTGAAAATCCGCATATCAACCAAGGTTCACATCGAAATCAAGTCGGCCTTAATCCCGAATCAAGTAGCGAATGTCAATAAATATTTATTCGAATGGGTCATCGAAAACATTTGCAAAAATGCGGTGGATGCCATGGGTGGAACTGGCGACATGTTGATTTACATGCACGAAGGCAAGAATAATCAAATCATCATTGACATCACGGATACGGGTAAAGGGATTCCGACCGCGAACCTATCGAAGGTATTCGCACCTGGATTTAGTACCAAAAAGCGTGGCTGGGGCCTCGGTTTGACTTTGGCCAAACGTATCATCGAAAATTACCACCAGGGTAAATTAAGTATCAAATCATCTGAGCTAAATAAGGGAACGACCTTCCGGATTTCGCTGCCTAAACCTGCGATTTCATGAGTTCGTCTAACGTCGTTTTTGGTTCTGCCTTAATTGTTATCGCGATTGGATACTTATTGAAAAGCCTCGGATTTATTCAGGCGCACGATGCCAAATCCGTCTCCAAATTTTTGATGCACACGACCTTTCCGGCCTTGGTATTTGCCACTATGACGCATATACAATTGTCGGCAGACCTCATGTGGCTCCCCCTTATCGCCATGGTTTTCGGCATGGTTTCATCCTACATCGGTTTTTTGATGTTCAAAAATGAGCCGAGTGAATACCGGGGAATCCTGACGATGGGATCGGCTGGTTGGAACTTAGGTGGGCAGGATTAACCTATGCCATCATGTTTGACTTGGGTAATTCAGTCATCAATTTCATGGTCAATTATGGCATGGGCACCTATTTATCCGGACAGAAACGCGAAGGAAATACCTGGCTTCATGTGACCAAGCGAATCTTTTCACTACCTCCATTTTTGGCCATGCTATTGGGCCTAAGTCTGAATATCGGGCAGGTACCAATCCCCGAAATTGCCATGGAAATTATCGATACCATTGCTAAAGGCAATAAGCCTATGGTCCTATTGCTGATGGGTATCTATTTCAGTGTCAGACTTCCCAAACGCACATATTTTAAAGTATTCCAAGTTTTATCCTTCCGTTACATCTTCGGAATGAGTGTGGGATTGCTCCTGTATTATACAACGCCATTCGCATTTGAATATCGAAATATGATGCTCATTTGTTTAGTCTTACCGGCTGGCATGACATTAATAACGTATGCAGATGAACTGCATTTTGACACAGGAATCGCGGCTGCACTCGTTAATTTCTCCATGCTGATCAGCTTCGCCCTGATGTGGTTGCTGGTGGGCATTTTCCAAATGACCGCCCATTAAACCAAATAAAATTGGTATTTTTGCCTGAACAATTACGGCTGCAATCGGTTAGTAATTGGTAAATCAATATATTTTATGGTCGTTCCTTACAAAAATCAGAACAAGGGCAAAAAAGAACAAGTTGCCGACATGTTCAATTCCATCTCGCCCAAATACGATTTCCTTAAAATCACCTTTTGAGTGGGGGAATCGATATCATTTGGCGCAAGAAGGCGATCAAATTACTCAAAGACAAGGGAATTAAAAGCGTTCTTGACATCGCTACAGGCACAGGTGATTTCGCGATCGAAGCACTCAAGATCAACCCCGATAAGATTGTGGGCGTCGACATTTCAGCCGGCATGCTCGCATTTGGAAAAGAGAAAATCAAAAAACTTGGCTTAGAGGATAAGATTACCCTGCAAATGGGTGATTCGGAAAAACTGCCATTCTCGGACAATAGTTTCGATGCGATTACCGTTAGTTTCGGTGTGCGCAATTACGAGAATTTAGAAAAGGGATTAACGGATATGCTTCGCGTATTAAAACCTGATGGCTATTGTGTGATTTTAGAATTTTCTAATCCACGCAGTTTTCCGATGAAGCAATTGTATTCGTTCTATTCCAATTACTGTTTACCAATTTTAGGTAAACTTATTTCGAAAGATCCTGCTGCCTATACTTATTTACCAGAATCAGTGGAAGCATTCCCGGATGGTCCTCAATTTATTTCGATTTATGAAAAAGTCGGATTTATTAAGACTAACTGGATTCCGATGACGGGTGGCATTTGTTCCATTTATTTGGGCAGAAAAGCACCCAAAATTAAAGCACCCAAACCCCCAAAAATTGAGACGGCATAAACTAATTTTTAGCCTACTGTTCAGTTTGATTGCATTTGCTGGCCTCGCGCAGCAAAAGAAATATGTACGGGTTTTTCATGAGTTTTATGATGAAAAACCGCTGCACTTTGGGTTTTTGTTTGGCTTTGGCTCGTCCAACTTTAATTTAAGTACCCGCTCAGTACTTCCGGACGGCAATTACCTATATTCCCCCAGAAACTTTGGATTCCAAATTGGCGGCCTCGCTAATTATGCCCTTAATCCTCACTGGGAAGTGAAATCGGGCGTCAACATCGCCTTATATGATCGCCAATTAAGTTTGGATTCAGGAGACGATGTACCGGATGTTTTGACGCGTGAGTCAACTTGGTTAGAGATACCCGCACTCATCAAATACCGTTCGATTCGTCGAAAAAATCACCGTCTTTACCTGATTGGTGGATTGAAATTTGGAGTTGAGGCAAACGTCAAGAAAAAGAGTTCCGCTTTGACGACTAATACGGCCGACTTAGCACTTGAATATGGCTTCGGATTAGAACAATTCTTTCAATTTTTCAAGTTCACGCCAGAGATTAGATTTTCCCACGGATTAGTCAATATGTATTCTACACCCGGAAGAACAGGAAACCTTTGGTATACGAATGTCAACAATCTCAAGACTCATACGGTGAGTCTCATTATTAACTTCGAATAATTAGCGTAAGTTTTTCCGTGCTTTGGTTGGATCTACCACCGTCTCTAAACTTGATACGGCAGAAACTCCGAACCAACCGGCCGCTTGCATGCTCCCAGCAGTTTGTTGGATATTCGTCGGAATATTAGCCGCAGGAATCGCAAACAATCCAGCATTATTCAACTCCAAGCGCGCTTGCGAATAGAAACTAAATTGATCGTTGGTTATCGAGTAAATCTCAACTTTGATCTTATCCTTTGCTTCATATAATTCAGGTGAAATAGCCGTACGAACTGGCAAATTAAACATCAAACCATCTGTACCAGCGACACGTTGTAAAGCGGAATCGAAGACAATCAATAGGTTCGAAGTCGCATTGAATAGTTTATCATTCTTATAATACTTGATTCGATAACAATCACCAGC
>JBEDFG010000157.1:0-3648 GCA_041175285.1 Bacteroidota bacterium
ATTTACTTGATAATCTTCTAAGCCTTGCCGAATCGTTTCACGCATCGAAGCCCCTTCAAAATCCGTAAAATAGTACGCTTCCGGCCCACCTACCTCAGGTAATGAAGTAAACTGAGACAGAAACACGGGTTTCCCAAGATGCATAGCCTCCACAACCGGCAAGCCAAATCCTTCCGCTAACGAAGGAAATACAAAAGCCTCACAATGCACATATAAAGCCATTTTATCTTGCTCAGATACCGCTCCGGCGAAAATCACCCGATCCAAAACACCCAAATCCTGCGCTTCCTGTTTGATTTTTTCCAAATAGTGGGCTTGTTGGGTAATGCCAGCGATGACCAACAATCGATCATTGCCCACCAATAAGCTAGGCAGCACATGAAAATTCTTTTTCTCCGCAATCGTTCCTATCGTAAAAAAATAGGGATGCCCTTTCGATATTGTTGGATAAGTCACATGGGCCGGAACTTCTGTCAAATTACACCCATTCGGAATAACGCGCTGTGGCGTATCACCCAACTCAAAATGCGCTTGTACATCTTTTTGAGTGTATTCAGATATAAAGACAAGGTAATCAGCCCGATTTATTTTTGATTGCAATTGAGCCCTGAATCGCTGCTTTTTAGCATCCGATTTACGACTATCATGTAAATAATTTAAGTCCTGAATGGTCAGCACAATCGATGCGCCTAATCCCGTAGGTAAATATTCCGTGTCCTGATGTGTCGCATGCCAAATGTAAGAACCACGCACAGGACGAAGCCACCATTTATTCCAAAAATGTACAGAAATGCGAGGGCTTAATATGTCAGCGCTAGTAAAAAAAGTAACAGCACATCGTTTGGCAATTGCCTGACCTAATTGTAGGCAAAAATGATATAATCCCGTGTTCGGGTACTTTAAGCGTTCGGCATCAAAATAAACAGGAACCTTCACCTAAATGATTTTATAGTTACAATATTCTCCGATACGCCAGCCCGTCCAGTCTTCAATTTGTTGGAGCAATTTCCGACGTAAACTCATCCGCTGACGCAAAGCCATCGGGTCAAAATGAAATGGCCATTGCATCGAATCAATTCGTTTTTGAGCGACGGCTGGGTGCGTCCCCTCAAAATGAGTTAATCGCTCCGCATTGCCTAAATCAAATGTAAAATCCTCCGGCACATGGGTATCTAACCACGCATCATCGTGGTAGAATTGTTGAAAATTTCGCACCTTTTTACTCATACCTTGGGGTGGTTTTACCCAGCCATAATGATAGATGGTGGCAGGAATTAATTTGACCTGAATCTTTCGACCATTCAAACGAAAACCTTGCGCGTCTTTGTAGGAATGAATGCCTTTGGTATACTTGACTACTCGAATTTCACGTCGATACCAGCGGCGCGAAACGGCTTCGTAATTGTAGGAACCGTAGAAATGTTTGTAATGGAAAAGTAATCCTTCGACGGCGGAATCCGAGGCATAAGTTTCCATGGCTTGTCGGATCGCTGGCAAATCTTTTTCGTGCACACATTCATCTCCTTGGATGTAAAATGCCCAATCGGTATCAGGCGAAATGGCTTGAAAAGCCTTGTCGGTCTCCAGCGCAAAGGTGCGCCCACCCTCCCGCTGCTGATCATCCCAAACGGTTTCAATGATTCGAATTTTATTAGAAGGTATCGATTGAATTAATGCCAACGTTGCATCGTCTGATTTCCCTACGGCCACTACGAATTCATCACAGATTGGAAGTATCGACGTGATCGCTTCAACGATCGGATAATCGTTTTGAACGGCGTTCCGAATAAAAGTGAAGCCCGCGATTTTCATATTAATATTTAACCTGAATGCCGTGATAGCGTTCCTGCTCTACATAATCCTTACGTAGAGGATGTCCTTCCCAGTCGGCAGGTAACAAAATGCGTATCAAATTCGGGTGGTTAACAAACTGAACTCCTACCAAATCAAACGCCTCTCGCTCATGCCAGTCGGCCGTTTTCCAAATCGAACTCAACGATGGAATCTCGGCTTGATCACGTTTGGACAAAACACGCAGATGAATTGTCATGTTTTTGGGAATAGAATACAGGGTATAGATCACTTCGATTTGGCCTTGTTCAGGGCCTAGGTCGATGGCTGTTAAGCATGACAACGAATCGAAATAGGTTTCGGGGTGTCTCCACAATAAGTCACAAATGGCCACGAGGTCATTCGCCTCCACCGTAATTTGAGCGTTTTTCTCATCCCAGCTGCATGCGGCTTGGGTATGTTGGCGGATCAACTCAGGAATTTCAGCTAATTGCATCTAGGATTCGTTGCGGAACCACGAGGGTTTCCCGGTTAATTTTTTCTTGCAATTTCAACACACCTCCCAATAGTGCTTCTGGGCGCGGCGGGCAGCCGGGCACATACACATCGACAGGGATAATGCGATCAACACCTTTCACTACATGATAGCCATGTTCCCAATAAGGTCCACCGCAGTTGGCACAAGACCCCATCGAAATCACATAGCGTGGTTCGGGCATCTGCTCGTATAGTCGGCGAATTCGATCCGCCATCTTAAATGTGACTGTACCGGCAACAATCATGACGTCTGACTGCCTAGGGGAAGGCCGTGGAAAAACGCCAAAACGATCTAAATCGTAGTTGGACGCAAACGCCTGCATCATCTCAATCGCGCAACATGCCAAACCAAAGCTCATCGGCCATAGCGAACTAGCCCGAGCCCAGTTCAATAGGTCTTCGACTTTGCTGACAACAAAGCCTTCGGATTGCATGTGTTGGTCTAAAAAACTTTTCATGTTAGCGAATGACGGTCACGGAACCGATGATTTCAGGATAATCCTCGTCAGGTTTGATGGAATACATATACACGCCGCTTGGCAATGTTTTACCGTTCAAATAGCCGTTAAAGGCCTTCATATTCCCTCCTTTGTTGGCCTTGGATTTATCTATTTTTTCATAGTAATCAAATCCTGTGCGTTCAATAATGAGCTGACCCCAGCGGTCAAATATTTTCACTTCGGCAAATAAATATTGATCTAAATTTTCAATTTCGAGGTAGTCATTTAGGTCGTCGTCATTAGGTGTTATCGCCTCGTAAGTTTTTACACGGGGAAATACTTTGATTCGGACGGAAGGAATACCATCGGGCGCCGGGCAATGCGTTTTCGTGCCGTCTGGATTAATGATATATTGATGAATAAAAAATTTCTCATCAAATAAGGAGGAACCGTATTTATTTTTGACCACATCTAAATCTAACACTCCTTGAAAAGAATTCGTGTTTTGTTGAATGAAGATACTTGGTGCCTCCGGACTAGAATCATATACATCGCTGGGAGACCACACCCAATAGGAATTGGCACTTGATGTACCGTTGACGACAATAGGGACTAAACGATCAGTCTGATCAGCATAGGTGATTAACTTAGGCTCAGTAACAACATAACATGATTCAAGCTGCCCGAAAACAAAACCTGGAAGGTTTAGCAAACAGAACAGCCAGATAAATTTTTGCATGAGATTCAAATAAATTGGGTCGTACCAACGAACGATTTTGGAATTCGCATCAATGGTTTTGTAAATATACCTAAATTCACAAAATTTTTGCCCCATGTCTTTGACCCATTTTTTTGAAACAGATTTAGCCAACCTGCGCGG
>JBEDFG010000158.1:0-3596 GCA_041175285.1 Bacteroidota bacterium
CGCATTCAGCCGTGTATATCGTTACCAATAACGACGACTCCCGGTAACGCATATTGGAAATCACCAAGCCTTTGGTCTTCGTTAACATGCCTCCGCTTCCAATCCAATTTCCAACCGTAAACGCTCCAAAATCTCCTCCGGCGTGGCCGACTCATCAAAGCGAATCGGCTCCCGGAATTCAACAGTCAAGGTCGTAGCACGTTTGCGCATCAACAATCCCTTCTTATCAAATGCGCGACGGAATCCGTTGATACGAACCGGCACAACAATCGGATTTTCACCTTTAATTAAATGAGCCGTTCCCTTTCGTAACGGTGCAAACGCACGCGTTGTTCCTTGCGGAAAACTAATCACCCAACCAAATTTCAACCCCTTTCCAATTTTCTCCACAGCCCCCAGATCCACTTCACGCTTCACATCTTTCCCCTCTGCACGCCACGAACGATTCACTAAAATCGCCCCAGCAAATGCCAATATTCGAGGTAACAAGCCATCGTTTTTCATGGTCTCAGACGCCGCCACATAGAATAAATTGGAACGAGGAGCAATCAAATAAATCGGATAATTCAAAGAATTGCGAAAGCCCCATTTGACCGAAAAAAAGATATGATATAGACACACCACATCCATAAAATACGTTTGGTGATTTGGTAAAAACAAAACGCCTTTCGTTGGCAAATCGTCTAAATATTCCGTCCCCGTTATCTTCGTTTTATTGTATACGTTTAATCGATTATAGGTGATAAAACCCAGAATCATGACAACAATTCGTTTGAACAATATTGGATTTCCAAAGGGGTCTCTTTCCCCCAAACCCAACGTATCCATAAAGCGAAAAAGCTTTCTAAGTTTCGTTTCCATATTAAAATCCTCCCTTTTTTAAAGGTTGCTTCACCGGCGCCTGCTTCTTCACAGGTGCCGCTTTTTTAGCAGGAGACACCCCTCGATAATAACTCAAAAACCGTTTTAAAAATGCGTCCTTTTCATCCGCAGCAGCCTCCACAACGGCCAATTTACCCTTCTTATCTCCCTTCACCGCCTCGCGAATCGCCGCAAGAAACGCATTATCCGATGAATAAACACCTAACTCCCCATTAAAATAGGCAAAATAATACCAAAGATCCTCCGACAATTCCCAATACCCATAAAACTCCTCTTTGCTCGGTTTCTTAATCACTTCCAAATATCCTTTCACCGTACTATTCACATCCACCGGCCCCACATTAACAAGTGGCAATCCTCCCACCGAATAAAATGATGAGGTATTCGGCGACCAAACCCAACGCACCGCAGAAAGGTTTATACTGCCCGCAAATTCCGGCGCCACCTTATCTAATCCCAAGTGCACTTGATCCATCTTCGTCCGAATTGCCTCCGGAACCGCACGCCCTAAAACCTGCATCGCACGCTTCATATACGCATCACGATTTTCAGGCTCATCTGCAGACTCCCCTGGCAAGCCCTCATCCAGACCAAATTTCACAATTCGATCCCCCATCACTTTCAATAAATTTGGCGGGAAAACAAACTGTAAACTCAACCATGTTTCTAAGCGTGGAATCAACGAGTCCGTCGACATGTCAATTTTTCCAAACGCCTTGATCGGCTTATTCCCCGTAAACAATTGCACCGCACCTTCCGCCTCCATCCGTCGCTTATCCACAAATAATCGAATCTCCGAATCCTTTCCTTTCACTTCATAACGATCCTTTTCTTCTACCACGTCACCCGCTGCTTGAAATAGAACGGGATCTAAATCATCCGACACCGGCCCTAAAAATGTTGGGTATAATTTATTGTCGGCATTAATGAAAATACCCGCCGTCACTGGCCGACCAGCTTCGTCACGGACACTTGGGTCAAGCTTTAAATTTGGCGTTTCACCCTTCGCATTTTCAAATGGAATCCAGGCGGCCTTGAAATTTGGCAAGCCTAAAACGGGACGTAAAAATCCCTTAAACTGTAAATTCGCCTTGCTGGAATTCAGTAAAACTTCTCCCTTAAACTGCTGATGTTTACTAAAATTCAGCGGTGTTTTCTCTGCAATTAATCCCTCCGCCGTGATCACCGTTTCGGTCTTTTTATTCGGTAATGCCGACTCCACAAAGGCAAAATTCCGTAAGGCGACTTTCACCGTATCGCCATCACTCCGCGGAAATAGGTAGTTGGCCTCCCCCTTCCAAGAGCTTGAATTTCCTTCGGTTACTTTTAAATCGGCCAACAAATGTGTCCCGTTTAGTAAAGCTCGCGCACCGGTAAATGGCTTAAAGGCACCCTCTTTTTGTAAACCAAAAAGCCCCTTTGCCGGATAAATTTGGCTTGGACCAGAGCCTACCTCTTTGACACCTCCGAGTGATAAAATCTGACTCTTCAAGTCATATTCTGCCGTATTTGCACGAATGAGCCCTTGAGATTGTTCAGAAATAATACTGTCATTTTCGGCCCATCGGTGCATTTCAAAACCCGATTTCCCGGCTAGTTTAAACGTCTGACTTTGCGTATCCCAAACCGCTTCTTTGAGTGTACTTTGATAGGCTACAAATGGGAAAACAATCGGACTTTCTTCGCCCTTAGCAGGCTTAATCGTCATTTTTCCCGTTCCTACCACGGCTTCAATGGCAACTGATTGCGCTTGAACCGCTGGTTTAAACAAGGACATTTGTCGGCCTATCTTCATCTCAACCTGCTCCCCATTCCACGAATTCGCATTCAAACGAAATTTGTTTCCTGTAAAAACACCGTCATTGAACGTCATTTTTCCTTGTGCAAATACTTGTTTCTGATGCATGCCCAGTCGGCCTTCAAGTTGCACCTGATTCTGAAATAATGAAATTGCTGCTTTTTCAGGCTGTATCCACAAGCTGTCTTGCGAAGGAATCCAGCGCAACTGATGAGCTGGAATTTTCGCTTCCGGGAAAATGGATTTCCCAGCAAAAATAGATGTTATTTTGGCTTCTGTTCCGAGGGAAATAAGTGAATCGGGGTAAAAATGAGTGGCTTTTTCTTGGGCTTGTAATCCAAGATATTGCAACATTCCCTGACTTTGTAGGCCGGCTCGATCCATCGTTAGCGCGGCACCAAGCGTATATTTCGCTTGTCCTTTATAAATTTCTAGCGGTGATTTACTCGTATACTGAAAACCAAAAGACTGGTCGGGCATCAAAATCAAAGATGCTTTCAATGTGGGCAATAAGCCATCTGAATAAAAATTCCCTTGAAAGGTAATTTCCTTTTGCGTGAGACTATCTAGTTCAATCCGCGGCACCTTGAAATAATGTTTTTTACCATATACACCCTGCGCTCGCCAATCTTCATCGAAATAGGAAACCACGCCATTCGGGATAAGTAATTTGGGATAGGCAGCGATTCCGTTCCGACCCGATTTGTTGGAGGGCGGGCTAAGCAGGATCGTGCCAGCTTCGTATTTAAACTGGGCGCCAACTTCATGCGAGCTGTTTTTCGGCAGGAAAGTGATGGAATCTATCTTGGGAAATTGAACCGCGAAATTGGTAAAGTTGAAAAAAAATGCGGGTCCTCGAAAGCGGTAATTGCCAATTTTTATTTCGCCCTTAAAGTCGAAATCACGCCCTTGACTG
>JBEDFG010000159.1:0-6089 GCA_041175285.1 Bacteroidota bacterium
ACAATCATCATTATGACTTCGAATATTGGTGCACGTGATTTAAAAGATTTTGGTTCGGGAATTGGATTCTCTACCAAATCTCGTGTGGATAATATGGAAGAAGCAGCCAGATCGACCATTCAAAATGCACTTAAAAAGGCCTTTGCACCTGAATTCATCAATAGATTAGATGATATTATTATTTTCAATTCGTTGGAGCGTAATGATTTACATCAAATTATTGATTTGTTACTAGTTAAACTGTTTACTCGTTTAACCAATTTAGGATTTGCAATTACGTTGACCGATGCGGCGAAAGATTTCATCGCAGACAAAGGCTATGATCCTCAATATGGGGCTAGACCTTTAAACCGGGCGATTCAAAAGTATTTGGAAGATCCATTAGCAGAAGAAATATTAAAAGGCGAATTAGCTGAGGATGAAGTGATTCAGGCTGATTATGTCAAAGATGAAGAAGTATTACAATTGAAACGAATTAAAAAATAATGAGTACAATGCAGTTAGTAAAAGACAAAGTTGTTTTAGTGACGGGAGCTTCGCGTGGTATTGGCCGTGCGATCGCGAATCAGTTTGCCCAGTCGGGCGCTAATGTCGCTTTTACTTATTTATCATCCGTTGAAAAAGGGGAGGCTTTGGTAAAGGAATTAGAAGCCTTTGGTGTTAAAGCAAAAGGGTATCGTTCAGATGCATCCATGTTTGATGCTTCTGAGGAATTAGTTAATTCGGTTATCGCTGATTTCGGTCAAATAGATATCTTAATTAATAATGCAGGTATTACACGTGATGGCTTATTAATGCGCATGAGTGAGGAACAATGGGATGAGGTTATTCGTGTGAATCTGAAATCTGTATTTAATCTAACGAAGGCTGTTATTAAGCCAATGATGAAAGCCAAATCTGGTTCTATTATCAATATGACTTCGGTCGTAGGCGTTAAAGGAAATGCTGGGCAAGCGAATTATGCGGCTTCTAAGGCTGGTATCATTGGATTTACTAAATCGGTGGCACTTGAATTAGGTTCTCGTAATATTCGTTGCAATGCGATTGCACCTGGTTTTATCGAGACTGAAATGACCGAAGAATTGAATGAGGCTGCGATTGAAGAATGGAAAAAAGCGATTCCTTTGAAACGTGGCGGTGAAGCGAAAGAAGTAGCTGATGTTTGTCTTTTCTTAGGTTCTGATTTATCTACCTATGTGACTGGGCAGACCATTCATGTCAATGGAGGGTTATATACCTAGGTAATTTATATGACTTGTGATAGCCTCAATTTCTAACTGAGATTGAGGCTTTTTTCTGTATTTATGCGGTTTGTATTTCTATTTCTGGTGGTTTCAGTTGCGGCATGTAAATCCATTCCACAGCCGAAAGGAATTGCTGCACAGTATAAATCTCAATTGGCTGAGCCCGCTCTATCGACGATTCGTGTAAAAACGTTTATTAGTTACGATAGTTTGTTGGGACGTTTTTTCCGTGTAGGCCAACGAATCATTTCATCCAACGAATCAAGCTCCTTAGGTTTTCCTTATTCAGGTACTTTAGAGCAGTCGGTTCGCTTTAGACGAATTGGTTCAAATCAATTGCAAGTGATCTTTCCGATGAAATGGGAAGCGAAACCGCAAATAGCTGGAATTTCAGCAGGAACTATATCTGCTAAATCCGTGGCAGGAATCAGTTTTCAGCTTAAGGGTAAATCTCTGGGTAACTATCAATTTGATGATGTACAATTGACTAATCAATGGACAGAAAAGCCAAGTGTCAAAGTATTGGGATTTCCTGTTCAAGTAGGAGCTATGGTAGATCAATTAATAATACCTAAATATCCATCATTAGCCTCAGAACTTAAAAATCAGTTAAATCAATGGATTGCGCCGGATAAATTGAATAGTATCTGGGGATCGGGTATTCAATTGCCAGCTGGATTAAATATGGGGATTCTTGGCGTTGACTTGCAAAATTTGCAGGTTGAGCAGCTTGGATTACAAGGAGATTTAGTTATTCAATCTCGATTGATTTTAGGTTCAGGTTTAGCTCCGAAAACAATCAAGCCCCTGATGATGCCCTTGAAGGTTGTTGATAATTCGTTGGCCTTTGGCGTATATTTTACGTTAGATGAAATTCGGGGTATGCTGGCAAGCCAACTAAAAACTGATCTAGCTCAAATATCGCTTGCGCTTTCACAGGACAAGCAGTCATTTGCCTGTCGGATGGAAGGAAAAGGAAAGCCGAGTATGAATCTTCGATTTGTGCCCATATTAATTGATTCTTCTGCGATTGGAATTCAAGTTCAGGAACTGGAATTAGAAGGTTTAGGTTTTTGGCAATCGATATTCAAAAATAATATAAATCGCCGTTTGGTAGCTGGAATTCATAGCCAAAGGATGACAAAGGATCAAATGAGCTATCGTATTCCTAGTCAAATACAAGGCTTGTCCTATTCTAATTTAAACTTATCGCTGGAGTCTATCAATTATTCGTTGGATTCAATACAAGTGTTGGGGCGAATAAGGGCTGATTGGACACTACGCAAATAGTTGTACTTTTGTGTTGAGAAAATAAATCATCTTATCGCTTTTTTAAAGAGGAAAGTCCGAACAACATAGAGCGGCGTGCTTCCTAACAGGAAGGGGAATCCGATGGGTTCTACTGAAAAGGTAGGGTAAGAGCCTACCGCTAGTTTGGTGACAAATTAGGCATAGGTAAACCTCACGCGTTGCAAGATCAAATAGGCTGACTGTCGTAAGACAAAAGGGTTGCTCGTCCGATGTCAGTGGGTAGATTGCTCGAGCGTTTTAGTGATGAAACGCCAAGATAAATGATAAGAGGGTAGGGAAACCTACTTACAGAATTCGGCTTATCGATTTATTTTCTCATTTTCTTTGTTTGTATTGTTGGCAGAAAATCGTATTTTTGCAGACATTTTTATAAACCCGAGGGACGAGATCCCTCACAAACCCATGTATAATGGCTGTTAAAATTAGATTAGCGCGTCGTGGACGCAAGAAGTTAGCAATGTTTGATGTAGTCGTTTCAGATGCGCGTGCGCCTCGTGACGGTAAGTTCGTAGAGAAACTTGGTACATACAATCCTAACACAAATCCAGCAACAATCGTATTGAACGAAAAGCAATCGATTCAATGGGTAATGAATGGTGCACAACCTACTGATACTGTTCGTGCGATTCTTTCATTGAAAGGTATTTTATACGCAAAGCACTTACAAGTAGGTGTGATTAAAGGTGCGTTAACACAAGAGCAAGCAGATGCTAAGTTTGAAGCTTGGAAAGTGGAGAAAGCAAAACAAATTGAAGCTAATGCAACGAAAATTGCTCAATCAAAAGCTAAATCAAAAGCAACTCGTTTAGAAGCAGAAACGAAAGTTTCTAATGCACGTGCTGAGTCTATCGCGGCTAAGAACAAAGTAGCTGATGATGCCTTAGTAGCAAGTGTTGTAGAAGCAATCAATGCAACTGATGAAGATGAAGTAGAAGTTGAAGAAGCTCCAGTAGCAGAAGCAGCGGTTGAAGAAGCTCCAGCAGCAGAAGCAGCGGTTGAAGAAGCTCCAGCAGCAGAAGCAGCAGCTGAAGAAGCTCCAGCAGCAGAAGAAGCGGCTGAAGAAGCTCCGGCAGCAGAATAATTTTTTTTAATTGTAAAGAATCATACAAATTTGGTCTTCAAGTTTGTATGATTTTTTTTTGTACCTATGGCTAAGACTGAATATTTTGAATTAGGAACCATTTCAAAACCTCATGGTTTGAAGGGAGCAGTACATGTTTATTTGGATGTAGATGATCCGTATGAATATGAGGAGTTAGATGCCGTTTTTATTCAGCGTGGTAATGAAATGGTGCCTTATTTTATAGATGATTTACAGATTCGAGACAATTTGAATTTGATGTCTCTAGAAGGTATTGATACGGTTGATTTGGCTAGAGAAATGGTGGGTTTGAAATTGTTTTTACCCATTGCTATGCTTCCTAAATTGCGCGATGATCAATTTTATTATCATGAGATTATTGATTACCAAGTAGAAGATGAGGTTTTAGGGACTTTGGGTGTTGTTAAAGAGGTATATTCTACGGGTGCTCAGGATGTCTTGATAATGATTTATAAAGGTCATGAGGTATTAATCCCATTAACAGATGAGATTATACCTAAAGTTGACAAGCATACTAAAATTGTCCATAGTCGTTTACCTGATGGTTTAATAGATGTATACTTGAACGAATCTTATGATGCGGATTGATATTATTTCAGTAGTACCCAATTTGATGTCGAGTTTCTTTGAACATTCGATCTGTAAGCGTGCGGCTAATGCTGGGTTGGTAGAAATTGTACTTCATGATCTTCATGATTTTTCTGAAAAGAAGCATAAGCAAGTAGATGATTATCCGTTCGGAGGTGGGGCAGGAATGGTGATTGCCATCGAGCCATTAACCAAATGCCTGGATACATTGATGGCTGAGCGTACGTATGATGAAGTTATCTTTTTTAGCCCAGACGGGCTTGTTTTAAAACAAGGTTTAGCGAATCAGTTAAGTTTGTGTACCCATATGATTTTTATTTGTGGGCATTATAAAGGTATTGATGAACGTGTACGCGAGAAGTATGTAACGAAAGAAATATCTATCGGTGATTATGTGCTTTCTGGTGGTGAATTAGCGGCAGCTGTTTGTGCTGATGCTATCATTCGACTTATTCCTGGAGCCATTGGTGATGAAATGTCGGCTTTAACTGATTCTTTTCAAGATGGCTTATTAGCTCCTCCAGTATATACGCGACCTGCTTCTTTTCAAGGCATGGATGTTCCTGAAATTTTACGTTCAGGGAACGATAAATTGATTGAGGCTTGGAGGCATGAGCAGGCGGTCCAACGGACCATGCAACGAAGACCAGATTTATTAATGGATTAATATGAAGCCATCAAATACATTAAGTCCCAAAGTTCTTATTTCCCTAGGATTATTGTATTTGATTTGGGGATCTACTTTTCTTAGCGTACGTATCTTATTGGAGTTTTTACCTCCTATGGTCATTACTTTTTCGAGGAATTTGACCGCCGGTAGCTTACTTTTAATTTGGTCTATTGTGGGAGGTCATTGGAAGAAAATGACTACTCAGCACTTGAAAGTGCATCTGCAAGCTGGTTTTTTGTTGATTACCCTGGGTAATGGATTTATGGCACTTGCAGGTTCTATTGTCCCTTCAGGTTTTTCATCCGTATTTATGGCGCTTGGACCTATGTTACTGGTGATATTTTTCTGGATGTCTGGTCGTAAACCTAATGCACGTAAAATCATTGGTACAGTTGGCGGCCTAATTGGTATTTTACTTCTGATGTCTCAAAAGTCACTCGCAATTGCAGGCAAAGAATCTGAATTCTTTATGGGTATTGGTTTTTTATCTATAGCTGTCCTCGGTTGGAATTATGGTGTTTTTCGTATTCAATATACCCAAGCGAATGTGTATCATTTTACGCAAGTATGCTCTATTCAAATGATTTCGGGTGGGTTAATCGTATTATGTCTCAGTCTATTTCATGGAGATTTGGCCCAGTTTTCAGTTACTAATTTACCGCTAAAAGCTTTTAGTGTCTTTTTCTATTTAGCTTTAATTGGTTCTATGTTGGGCTTTTCACTTTTTGGCTATTTATCTAAAGCCTGTGATGCAACGTTGGTCGCTACTTATACCTATGTAAATCCTTTGATTGCTTTACTATTAGGAAATCTTATCCTGCAAGAACCGCTTCATCCAATTTTAATATTTGCGAGTTTTTGTATACTATTGGCAGTTGTTTTAATTACAACTGATAAATCTAAATCTTAAATTTATGAAATACGGTTTCTTAACATTGTTCGCTATGGCTACATCTTTTTTTGTTAATGCTCAAGGTGATGCCAATTTATACGCCAATCAAATACCTAATTATAAAGAGGCACCCAATTTGGTTTCTGCGGCTATAACGGATGGTATAACACGTATCTCGAATGTCTCAATACCTACCTATACCTTGTTTTTAGCACCAAATTCAAGTAATACCCCGACACCATTTGTTGTCATTTGTCCAGGAGGTGGTTATCGTATTTTAGC
>JBEDFG010000160.1:0-3573 GCA_041175285.1 Bacteroidota bacterium
CTCTAATTCGGCAATTTTACCTTGCTTCATGAGCGCTGAACTGATCCATTGAGGAATTTCAGGACCGTAGGTTGGGTCTTTGGCGGCCAACTTGAAATCAGCAATTGCCTCGTCGTACATCCCCGACTTGAAATGCATCACGCCGGCGTAATAGGCTGCAGGCATTGAAAATTCCTCTTCAGATTCGTATTTAAGATTATTGAACAAAGCCAAAGCCTCCTTAAATTGCTTGACCTGATAATGCGAAATGGCTAAGAAATAGGTGTATTCTAAATTGGTTTGCGCGGCTTGACTCAAATAGCGAATCGCACGTAACCAATCGCCGGTTTCATAGTAAAACACACCAATTTCGCGTTTGAGTAGGGCAGCAAATGGACTTTCCGGATGCTCTGACACAAAACGAATGGCTTGCATTTCAGCCTCGGGTCGCATCGTATAAATCGAACACATGGCGATGAAATACTCCACCTGTGTTTTTTCTGCTGTCGACTCGCGCGGTTGCTGCTGCAGGTAATTTAAATATTGAATGAATTCTTCGCGTGCCGCGATGAAGTTTTTTGATTGAAAAAAGAGATTAGCTTGACGAAATGTTTTGGCTGGATCAGCAGGCAAAGCAGTTTGTTGGCCCAAACTCACCCATGCCGAAAAAAACAAGAAAAGGAATGAAATACCAAAGGCAAAAAAACGTTTTTTCATTCAAAGAATAAGGAGTGTTATTGATGCTGCAAAATACAATTTTATTTCAACATTGACTTGAGGTATAAACGTATAATCAACAATATTATTTCCTTATGATACTATTTTCTCTAATTTTGAATTAACAAATTACGTAATCATCTCCCGCATGCTTCGAATTATACTTTGCTTATTGATTATTTCACCGGCCTTTGGCCAAGAAGCAGACCGCAGCACAAACAAACGAATTCCTCCCATCAAGAACGGCGGCTATGTCATTTTTGAAAAAAATGGACATGGATTAATTGCGACTGTTGAAAATATCGGGAAACTGGATTTCAAACAAGCGCAAAAAGCGTGTGAAGATTTAACGCAAAATGGATTTGATGATTGGCGTTTGCCTACCAAAGAAGAGTTTGATTTGATTCACCCCAAATTAAACCACAAGAAAATCGGTGGAGGAAGTATTTTTCAATCCGCTTGGTATTGGACCTCTTCGGAAGTGGACAAGGATAATGCCTATACGCACAACTTACAAACAGGACTACAATCCCCCTATTTCAAGGATTTTAAATGCTTGGTGAAAGCGGTTCGTTCGTTTTAGGCAACACTCCAAAACGTTTCATTTGTACATCCATCACCCGAAACCAGATCGGTGGAACAAGGGCCAATAATATCATACCCGGATATCCCGTAGGCATTTGAGGCGTATTGTCATGATGACGTAATACCTGATATTTACGAGATGCTTGAAAGTGATGATCGCTATGTCGACTTAACTCAAACAACAACAAGCGCCCCATGATGTGATTGCTATTCCAGGAATGGTGTGGCTTCACACGCTCGTAACGGCCTGATTCTACCCGATCCCGAGACAAACCATAATGCTCAATGTAGTTAACCGTTTCTAATTGAATCGACCCAATGAGTGCGGCCGCCATGAAGGAGCCCATCACCATTGTCCCAAAAAACCAGCCGATAAACGCTAAAAACAAGATTTGTACGACAATAAACAAACTAGTTTGTTGGGCATCAATCCGCCAAGCACTCCGTAAGGTACCTGGAAAAGTTTGCAACCAAAACGCGAAAACCGATTGCTTGTATTTGGCGGAGCTAGGATCATCTGGCGTACTCACGTGCGTATGATGTCCTTTATTGTGTTCAATAAAAAAGTGCATGTATAGACTAGTGAGTAAAAGGCATTTGGCCAAAAACTGTTCCACCTTATTCGTGCGATGTCCTAGTTCATGGGCTAGGTTAATGCCAAAAATACCGGCCAACAAACCCATCATGGCGATTCGGCCAAGGCGGTCGGACCAGGCCAACTCCTCTTGCATGCTGACCAAAAAGAAATAGAGCGTGACAAATTGCAACCCAAAAGCCACATATAAAATCCAATCGTATAGCTTATCTGCTTTGGCTAAAGCCTCTTCCTCAGCGGCTAAATTGCGGGCATCTGGTTTGATAATAAGTTCAATGCCAGGGACAAAGGCAAAGGTAAAAAGGAAGCCGGCCCAACAAGCCAAGCCGGTGGAATGAAAGGACAAGTAAGCAAAGGCAAACATGCAAAAGGGTGCGATGTATTTAAAAGCTTTCATAATTAAAATTTGAATACATAATCAATATATGGAATAGCAACAGCCTCACCCGATGGAACTAACACGCCAAAATCAAATGAATTTTTCTCTCCCATAAAACGAAAACCTCCGGTCAAAATTCCGCGATTTTTCATCGTGTAGGTTTCTGTTTGGAAATCATATTCATTTAGCGAGAACAACCAATTTTCTGTCACAAGCATCACACGATTTGAAATGCGCGTCATGGCCGAAATCGTAAACATCGGTCGGCGAGCTCCACGCCATGCATAACTTGAATTGGGATCTTGTTGTTTAACAGCGCCCCAACCAGCATTGAGGGTCACATTATGTTCCTTCGTACCATACGTGGCTGAACCATAGGCAACGGCTAAACCAAAATTCATGTCTTTAATGAATGAAGTCGCGGCCAACATTCCATACCCCAAGTGCCATTTGGAAGCGACTTGATAACCCCATTTGGGAGTAATAAAAAATGCGAAAGGAATCACAGCCCCCCCTCCTATTGAAAAATTATCATTAATACCGTATTGTACACTATTAGCCAAAACATAGGCATTTTGGTAGTATCGCTCCCCTTTTTTAAGTGGGATGGCAGATGGTCCAAAGAAGTATCGCGTCGGATGCGGATTGTCAAATTGAATTCCGGCCTGTCCACCTGCGACAACAGGCAGGTAACGAAGGGATTTAACATTCGCTCGTGAGATAGCTAAATTGCCTAAATCCTTACTAAATGCTTGAACCTGATCAGCAGAAAGTTCTCGTAATTCGCAGACGAGGGTGCGATTGTCGTTCAATTGAATTTCGATGCGAATCGCATTCCCGAGCTCATCTTGTGCTTGAATCTGTGATTTCAACACTTGCATGGGACCTAGATTCAATTCGAGGAGCTGAATTTTTCGATCATCTTCCGACTGAAATTGGCCAACTAATTCGTTAGCATTCGGTAACTGGATGCGCACAAAGCGTTTTTGCGCGAGCAGAAAACCTGGCATAATTATCAATAAAAACAATACGAGCGCACGCATAGGCATCAAATTTAGAATAAAGATGCAATTTATTTTTTATAGGTGATTCGGTAAATACTACCACCTAGATCATCGCTAACATATAAAGAACCATCTGGTCCTTGAGCTAAGCCACATGGACGGTGTTGGATAGGTCCTGTTGGTTTCACCAAATCAGTACCAGCAAAATTATCCGCAAAGATTTCCCATTTGCCACTTGGCTTACCGTTTTTAAATGGAACGAAGGCTACGAGGTAACCTTTTTTCAGCTCGGAGGATTGTCCGTGAAATGCAAT
>JBEDFG010000161.1:0-3558 GCA_041175285.1 Bacteroidota bacterium
CGATCCATCCTGAAAACAGGATTCCGCAAGCTAAAGCAATTCTTTTCATATAATTAGTTTTTATAATAACGATCTAAAAATTCATAACGCGCATCATTTGCTGCAGGAACCGCTTTCGATTCTACATCTAATACCATCACAGCCGGGTTTTTATCTTGTGACTGGGCAACTGGCCAGTTAGGTAGATCTTTCCCATTCGGATTTCCTGATTTGATGAAATTGGCAAAATAGGTAAACATCGTATTGGAAACTTGATAATCTTCTGGTGTCCACGCATATTCTTTTATCAACCTCAAATTACCCATGCAATATTCGATTTCACACGCATGTGGCGCGCCAATTGCTGGACGTGGCTTCGGTGCATTTGGATCTGCCTTCACCGTTCCCCCAGCTAAGGCTGAAGCACGTGTGTTATCAACCAATGGCGGACGTAATTTTGAAAACATGTACCGATAAACGGGTTGCGAAGAATTCTTACGATGTAAGTCAAACCACTTCCAAGTACTATATGAGATAAAACGATCCGAAGCTAAGGCCGTAGCCGAATATTCCACTTCTTGCTCAGTCTTGCCTGGATATAAAGCCATGATGGCATCTACTTCCGAAGGAAATGCAGCCTTTACTTTTTCCAAATAATTTTCTGGTGTATAGGGCTTTCCTTGCATAAAGGCCATTCCTGACATTTCTGCTGAATTCCAGCCAAGTAGCAAAGGAACTTGCGCCTGCTCTTTGGCATTGAAAATGGCTGGCATTGTTTTCGGATAAAAATAGCCATCAATGACAGCTGTGTTATAATTTTTACGCGTTTCTGATTGAATCTCAAACAACTCGCGGGTAGTTAATTTACGTAAATCAGCTAATGACTTTGCATTTGCCTTTACCGCAAATTCAACACCCTCTTTTTCTGCTTGCGCCAAAGGCACCGGATATAAAGTCGGGTTAATCCCTGCCCCACTTTCCCCAATTGCCCCCGCAATCACATCACGCGCTAATGGAGAGGACATTTGAGCGCTAACGGAAACAGATCCCGCGGACTCGCCAGCGATCGTTATCTTTTTAGGATCACCGCCAAAAGCAGCCACGTTACGCTTCACCCATTGTAACGCAAAAGCTTGATCCATTAATCCATAATTTCCAGAACCTTTATAGCTCGTTTCCTTACTTAGCTCTGGGTGTGCAAAAAATCCAAAGACACCTAAGCGATAGTTCACCGTGATCACGACGATTCCTTGTTTGGACATCGCCTCTCCATCATAGCGTGGCTCAGAAGCATCCCCGGCAAAAAATCCACCCCCATAGAAATAGACTAAAACAGGTAAATTTTGAGTATTTCGTTTCGCCGGTGTCCATACATTTAAGTACAAACAATCCTCACTTAAACCTTGAGAGCGGGAATTCATATCACCAAAAACGATGGCTTGAACCGGTCTTGCTGAAAATTGCTTTGTTTCTTTGACACCAGTCCAGGCTGAAATGGCTTGGGGGGCTTTCCAGCGTAAATCACCTACAGGTGGTTTCGCAAAGGGTATTCCAAAATAGGTTTGAATACCAGACTGTGTATTATAATTACCCTCAATTTTTCCGGTTTCAATTTGGGTTTGAACAGCCATTTTGTTGTCACTTTGCGCATGCGATGCAAATGCAAAAATGCTCAATAGGCAAGTTAGGTGCCAGATTTTCTTCATTCGTTTTTTAGGTTTAGCTATTGTAATAATTTGATACAATAATACAAAAATAATGCCAACAAGCAACAGTGCCTTGTAAGGACATGTTTAATTTAGCTGTAAACATTCAATGGAATTCAATTCGGGACCCCCTCCCCGATTCGCGCTACCATTGGCCACATATAATTTTCCCTTGTAATTAACCACCCCAGTGCCATGTCGACCTTGATTCAACGAAGGAAATTTCACCCAAACTCCTGTCCGTACATCTACGGCTTCTACCTCCGCATGTGCACCTGTTTGTGCAATACTTTCACCCAGCATGACAATTAGATAAGGAAAATGGCCAACAGATGCCGTACCGGCTCGTTGGGTTGGAAGCGGATTAGCTAGCGTGGACCAGCTATTGGATTTAAAATCAAAGACATCGATTTCACCAATGGTTTCGTTAAGGACTTTGCCAATTGAAGCATGAGATGTTCTACCGCCAGCCACATATAATTTATCACCCACGAGTGCAGCTTGGAAATGATCTCGAGCTCGAGGGGCATCGGGCAATTTTTCCCATTGATTTGTTTTGGGATCAAAAACATCGAACCATTTAACATGCCCATCCCAATGTCCATCTTGGATTCCTGAGACAACATAGATTTTATTATTTCGTACGACCACACCCGCTGAACCACGTAATCGGTCAGTTGGCAGCGCCGCACCTTCACGCCAAACTTTCGTTCGCGTATTAAATACCCAAATATTGGCCAAAGGCTTTTCATGCGGATAATTTCCTGTCATGGCACCGATCAGGTAGATTTCGTGACGAAATGCAACTGCTTGAAAATGATGAAATTCAAATGGGGCGTCAGAAACAAATTCCCACCGATTGAGTTTGGGGTTGTAAGCTTCAATGGGACGTTTGCCACGCCCCCCAAGCGCATAAAATTTTCCGTCGCAATGGACAAATGCACTTTCGTGACGATTGGAACCTTGATTGGGAACGTCAACTTTTTGCCAGTTTTCGACAGGGATTTGACCCAATAATCCGAAAGAATTGATTAAAAGTAATAGTAGATATAATTTCATTGAAATAGGTTTTATATAAATATGCCTCTTACCCGATAAAATCAGGATATTAAAACTGTAAAAAATTAACTAGATTCGTAACATTATTTACACGTATTATGCAAAAGAAATTAATTGGAGTAGGTGTTTTGCTCGTGGGCTCTTTGAGTATCATGTCATTGAGGACACAGCCTGTGGAGGAAGCGCCAGCAGAAAAAACATATACACAATATTGTGCCTCATGTCACGGAGAAAAAGTAGAAGCTTTTGTGGATCGCCAATGGAAACATGGAAATTCGAAAGCACAGATTTTAGCTAGTATTACGAATGGCTACCCGGAATTAGGAATGCCCACTTGGAAAGAGACGATTTCGGCCAAAGAAATAGAAAAATTAGCCGATTTGATCGTTGAGAATTTGGCGGGAGTTGAGCAATATAAATTTGCGAATAAGCCTACATCGAACGTATTTCAATCGGAAGGAATGCGCGTTGAATTGGATACCATTGCAACAGGATTTGATAGCCCTTGGGGCTTTGCGCAATTGCCAAATCTTGATTATCTAATTTCTGATCGGGCAGGAAAGCTTTATTTAGTCGATCAAAAGAAACAAAAAACATTAATTACCGGTACGCCTGAGGTTATGTCAAAAGGACAAGGTGGATTATTGGATGTGGTATTGCATCCGCAATATGCTTCAAACGGTTGGGTCTATATGTCATATTCTAAATTCAAAATGGAAGGTAGCCGAACCCTAACATCGACAGCGATCGTTCGTGGAAAAATCAAAAACAATGCTTGGGTTGAGTCACAAGAAATTTTTGAGGCTTTGCCTTA
>JBEDFG010000162.1:0-3549 GCA_041175285.1 Bacteroidota bacterium
TACCTAGTGCTAATTGCTTCCGGATGGTTCCTGAGCAAGCTAATTCAGCATCATCTGGATGGGCGGCCATCACTAAAATGTCTAGTTTCATCGATTGAAAGGATTAGTGAATACGAAGTCTTCTGCCTGCTCGAATGGTGGAGGATAAACGTAGTCCGTTTAATTTGGCCAATTTATTCACCGACATCCCCGCACGCTGTGCAATGGTGTACAAAGAATCTCCAGAACGAACTTTTACCCAAGCTTTCCGACGAGTCTTGATTTTATCACCAACGCTACCATATTCATTTCGCAAGGATAGGGCACGAGCATTAAATGTTTGGGCTGTGATTAATAAATGATCAGACAAGGGTTCGCCTGTTCCAAAATTATATACTTGATTCGGATTGAAAGGATTTCCTTCATAACGTGTTTCAAAGTGTAAATGAGATCCCGTACTACGCCCCGTATTTCCACCCAGACCAATCTCATCTCCGGCTTTTACAAAGGTACCCGGCTCCACATTTTGCTTCGAAAGGTGCCCGTAAAGCGTTTCTAGTCCATTAAAGTGGCGTACCACCACAAACTTACCATATCCACCCCAGTCTACACTCGCCACCCGTACAATTCCGTCAAATGCAGAATATACCGGATATCCAGTCTCTAAGTCTAAATCAACTCCCGCATGTAAACGTCCCCAGCGAGGTCCAAAAGGACTTGTTTGTTTCACTGTTGCCAGTGGTGGAGACCAGTTACGTCCAGCAGGTAAATTATATAATTCTAAATCAACCGGTTCGTCGAATTCCTTCGCGTTAATATCGTATGGGTCGATACTCTTGGTATCCCAAATCGAATAGTAAGACGCCACCGATACGAAATCTTCCGATCCCACCGGCGCATTTTCTTCCTCTATTTCAACGACTAAAGCTTCTCCCTCATCGATGGAAGTCGTATCGAAATTACTGATCGTCGGATTTAAGATTTTTAAAGGTTCATACTTACGCTCCTGCATCTCCGATCCTTGAATCGCCGTCGCCGTACTTTCACCTTCTGTGCGAAAAGTTAGGGGAGGTAATTCGTCTAAATCATCCTTTTTCGAGGAATTGTTTTGATACAAGTTGGAATTCGACTTGAAATCAATTTTGGTATTTTTCTTAAATAACTTTTTTTCTTGGGCATAGGAGCTCAACGTCACAAAGACAAGCGCTAATCCCCAAATCAGTTTTTTAATTTGCATGAATCCGTATTAATGTAAATTGCTTGCGGCTAACCATCTCTCCGCATCCAAAGCGGCCATACAGCCACTTCCTGCTGCTGTGACAGCTTGTCGGTACATAGAATCCTGTACATCCCCACACGCAAATACGCCTGGAATATTTGTCTTACTTGTACCTTTTTCTGTGATTAGATATTCTTGCGCATCCATGTCTAATTGACCTTTAAAGATGCTTGTATTCGGTTGGTGACCAATCGCCACAAAGAAACCTGTTAAGGCTATTTCTTCCGTTGCATTCGTGATGCGATTCTTGATTCGAATTCCAGTAACGCCATTGGCATCCCCTAAAATTTCTTCCGTTTCAGAGTTCCAGTGAATCGTGATTTTTGGATTATTTTTTACGCGCTCTTGCATGATTAAAGAGGCACGCATTTCATCGCGTCGTACAATTAAGTGTACTTGTGTACATAAATTAGCTAGGTAGCCCGCTTCTTCAGCGGCTGTATCTCCGGCGCCAACAACCGCAACGGTTTGATTACGGTAGAAAAATCCATCACATACCGCACAGGCTGAGACACCTAAGCCATTGTAGGTAGTTTCGCCTTCCAGTCCAAGCCATTTCGCTGAAGCTCCTGTGGCGATAATGACTGAATCAGCTAAAATTTCAGTGGTTTCATCGATCCAAACTTTCTTCGGTTGGCTTGAAAAATCAACTTTCGTCGCCATTCCAAATCGAACATCTGTACCGAAACGCTTAGCTTGATTTTCTAAATCAACCATCATTGTTGGCCCATCTACCCCTTGCGGATAGCCTGGAAAATTATCTACCTCCGTTGTCGTCGTCAATTGACCACCCGGTTGACCTCCCATATACATGACAGGCTGCAAACCAGCACGAGAAGCATAAATCGCGGCCGTATATCCCGCAGGTCCAGAACCAATAATTAAGCATTTAATAGAAGAAGCCATAGCTGATAAAAATTCGTTGAAATGAGCCGACAAAATTCGGCAAATAAGTGCAGATTCCCAAACGATGAAAATTTCAGTTTAGTTCCTTACATTTGTTTCAATCTCTATACCAACGAATGAAATCAAACAATATTACAAGTAATCTGACTTTTTGGGTACTTTTATCAATTCTGATTGGCGTATTAATTGGCCATTTTGCACCTTCCATCGCTTTATACCCTGTTTTTGAAAGCAAAATAAGTTATAGCTTATTAGGCGCAGATTTAGCTTTTGGTCCTACCTTAAGTGAGGTCTTAAGTGGTATTTTTATCAGTTTAGTGAAGTTATTTATACACCCAATCATCTTCTTAACGATCAGTTTAGGAATCGTGAACATGGGTAATTTAAAGAAGGTTGGTCGCGTAGGCGGAAAGGCTTTATTGTATTTCGAGGTGATTACGACTGTCGCCTTATTGATCGGCTTGATGGTGTCTAACCTATTAACTCCTGGTGAGGGCGTCATTCGTGGCGATGTAGCTGGAGGAGATATTTCTAAATACACCGCCAAAGCCGCTTCTTTTAGTTGGATTTTATTCCTTAAAGAGAATTTTACCATTCAAGTTTTAGGATTTTCCTTGTTTTTTGGCACTTTTCTGAACTTTGTTCGAGGTAAAGCCAAAATGGTTTCTGGCATGCATCAGGCGTCGGATTGGGTATTTAAAGCCTTGCATGCAATCATGTATTTAGCCCCTTTAGGAGCTTTAGGTGGTATGGCTTATACGATCGGTAAATTTGGGATTCATTCTTTATTGCCACTTGCGAAACTGATGGTTTCGGTATACGCCACCATGGCGATCTTTATATTTGTGGTACTTGGGTTAGTGATGCGTCACTGTGGCGAGCGTATCGGTAAATTTTTAAGTTACATCAAAGAAGAGTTGTTAATCGTTTTAGGAACTTCATCCTCAGAAGCAGCTTTACCTTCACTCATGTTGAAGTTGGAGAAAATGGGATGTTCCAAATCTGTCGTAGGTCTTGTTGTGCCTGCAGGTTATTCTTTCAACCTAGACGGAACCAGTATATACTTATCGATGGCCACGCTATTTCTTGCGCAAGTATATGGGGTTCAGTTAAATTGGGAACAGTTATTGACGATTATTGGCGTATTGATGGTGACCTCCAAAGGAGCTGCTGGTGTGACTGGTAGTGGATTTGTTGTTTTGGCATCAACCTTGACTGCCTTACAAGTTATTCCACTTGAAGGTTTAGCATTGTTATTAGGCGTGGATCGCTTTATGTCAGAGGCCCGCGCCATCACCAATTTTATTGGCAATGGCGTAGCAACAGTATGGTTAGCTAAACACGAAGGTGAATTTAATCCTCCTATTACGGATTAGCGCGCATCC
>JBEDFG010000163.1:0-4457 GCA_041175285.1 Bacteroidota bacterium
GGCCTTGGAATTGGGGCTATGATGGCCACGACCGCAGCGTTAACGGCTGAAAATTCTCCGGCTAAAACACGTGATTTTTGGGTAAGTACCGTCGTCGCAGGATATCCCGTAGGTGCCGTTTTGTCTGGATTAGTCGCTGCAACTGTCATTAAAAGCTCCGGCTGGGAACGCATGTTTGAACTAGCTGGTTACACCACTTTTTTATCCCTCCCGCTCGTCTATTTTTTCATTACTGAATCGTTGGTGAAGCCAGTGGACGACAGCCAAAAACCGAAAGTTCAAGTGCTCCTACAAGAACCATTTAAACTTTCGACACTCCAATTATGGACCGCCTTATTTCTTGCATTTGCGACGTTGTATTTTATGCTCAACTGGATTCCAAAATTGGCCACGAATGCAGGCTTATCTATTTCCGCCGCCATTTATGCGTAGGTATTCCCATGCAAGGTTATTGCTCTTCTCGTTTTGGATTGAAAAAGACGATTGGTACGATTTTAATTTTTACGGCACTAGTGATGTTGGTCTTCGGATTTTTTGTCAACACGGACTACGTATTGGTCATTTTCTTTTTGATGGGATTTGGCGTACAGGGCGGTTTTGTGGGTCTATATGCCGTTGCGGCACGGATGTATCCGACCTACATTCGGACGACGGGCGTGGGCTGGGCGATTGGCGCTGGCCGACTTGGCGGTATCATCGGACCTATTCTTGGTGGGCTGTTGGTTGCCTGGGGACTCGACATGACTCAAAGTTTTTGGGTCTTTGCGATTCCATCTGCTCTCGCCGGTTTAATGACGTTGCGAATAGCTTCAAAAGATATTTCCTAAACTACTCAGACGCCTAGCTTTGGCAAAGCTTGGAGCTTTGCCAAAGCTAAGGTGAAAATGGCAAAATTTAACCTTAAAAACTGATATTTTCCCCCATGAAAAAGTTCTTAAAAATCCTCGCTTGGACCATCGGTAGCCTCGTTTTACTACTAGTCATCGCCCTAGCAACTTTTATCTATAAAGTAAAAAATGGCTTTCCGGTTTCCTATGAAACCGACAAACCAAGCCTACAAATTCCTGCGAATGCAAACGCCATTTTGGTATTTTCTAAAACGACCGGGTTCCGACACGGAGAATCCATCGACGCATCGATTCCGGTGATCAACGACCTAGCAAAGAAACATAATTGGACTATTTATCAAACCGAAGAAGGCGGTGTATTTAATGCCGAGCAATTGTCCAAATTCAAATTGGTCATCTTTAATAACTCGACAGGACGGGTGTTGGATGACGGCCAACAAGCCGCATTGGAAAAGTATGTGGAAAATGGTGGATCCTTACTGGGAATACATGGTTCTGGCGATGATTCTCATCACTGGGATTGGTATGAAAAAAATCTGTTGGGCGCAAAATTCTCACACCATCCTTTGAACCCGCAATTCCAACAAGCAGACGTTACCATGCAAGCGAATGTAGATTCAACGTTTAGCTTAAATTTGGCACCAACCTGGAAAAATACGGATGAGTGGTACGTGTTCTTTTCGCAACCAGAAGCTAAAATTTTATACGCGATTGATGGCGAAAAAATCCTTCCTAGCGGTAACATGTTGTGGATGACCGACAAGAATTTTGGCATGGGGAAATCCCATCCGGTAGCCTGGTACAAAGCAGTAGGGAATGGTAAAACTTTTTACACGTCGATGGGTCACTCCAAGGATGTTTGGGGAAATCCTGACTATGTGAAATTAATTGAAAACGCGATTATTTGGGCAACCAAACGCTAAAGAAAGGGATGTAATTCCGCGCGCAACAAGCCGCTTCCTCCGCCAAAATGCTGGATAATGGGAACGGAAACTGCGTCGCGAACCAGCGCCTCATCCGCAGGCGATACCCCACTGCTTAACAGCAAAATATCCATCGGAACCCCAGGAGCTAATACCTCCTGGGCATTCTGAAATCCACTGGCCGTGAACTCGGGGTAGTTGGCAATTAATCTGACCAACAAATCCAAGATGTCTTTATTTCCCCCGAAAATCACGACATGTTTCATAATTGCATTGGGACTTCCATGAGTAAGATTTCCGCGTCTTGACTCATTTCGTTGAATGAAATCGAAGCCGCATCGCGAATTCCCAGGCCATCTCGTGTCGATAAAGCTTGTCCGTCCACCGTCACTTGGCCGCTCAAAACAAATACATATACGCCATTTCCGGCCTTTTTGATGGCATATTCAGCCGACATCCCTGCATCAAATTTCCCAATATGAAACCACGCATCTTGGTGAATCCATACGCCAGCATCATCCGGTGATGGAGATAAAATTTGGTCAAACTTGTTGGCACGATTCGCCGGATTTAACTCGATTTGATCATAGCGAGGGGTCACATTTTTCTTATTTGGGAAAATCCAAATCTGCAAAAACTTCACCGTCGCATCTTTATTTCGATTGTACTCACTGTGGTAAATCCCCGTCCCCGCGCTCATAACCTGAATTTCTCCGTGACGAATCACGGTTGTATTTCCCATGCTATCCTTGTGTTCCAGATCCCCTTCCAGCGGAATACTGATGATTTCCATATTATCATGGGGATGTTGGCCAAAGCCCATCCCACCAGAAACGGTGTCATCATTTAAAACCCGAAGCGCACCAAAGTGTATACGTTTCGGTTCGTAATAATTTGCAAAACTGAAGGTGTGAAAACTTTTCAACCAGCCGTGGTCTGCGGCTCCGCGGGTTCCCGCCAAATGTAATTCGTAAGATGCCATATGTTATTAATTTTTAACCTTCGCTTTAAAGGTCCAAGTAAAGGTAAATTCAGCGACTTGTTGGCCTTCTGAATTTCGTCCCACCGAGGTAGAAACTAATTTTGTCCCCGAATTGTTCCTGATCGCCTCTTCGACAGCCGCTTGAAATGCAAGTCCGTCTTCGCACGTAAAATGTATGACGCCAGTGGCTTTTTTGGTGAAAGAGGCTTCCACTTTTTCCACCAACATGCTGATGGCGGGATCTCGCTTATATACTTGCCCGAAAGCAAGCATACCTGCGCTCATTTCTGCCGCCATAGCTTCGACTGCAAAGTAGATGGAGCGAAAGGGATTTTGACTGAACCAGGAATATTTCACGCGCACGACGCATTTTTCAGCATCGAAATGTGCGATGGAAAGACCCGCCCAAAATGCAGCTGAGAGCTTTTGAAGGATAAAAATTTTGAATAAGATCGGATTTGTGATGAGCCGTTTGAAGGCGGGGAAATGTGGATTCATATTATAAAATATAAGGAATGAGGGCCTTGACCCGTTCTTGGTACGCACGATATTCTGCACCGAAAATGGCTATTAATTTTCGTTCTTCCAAACGGTAACCGATGCCAATATATAGGTAGGAGATGAGTAATGTTAATCCCATTTTTTGGGTAGGTAGACATAAAAATAGGCCAAAAATGAGCACAATGGTAGCCAAGTAAAGTGGATGGCGGACGTATTGATACATTCCTTTTTGGACTAATATGGGAGTTGATTCTTCCTTCAATCCCAGAAATTCCGCCCCATCAAACGCTTGAAAAGCGCGGATGAGTAAATACAAACCTAAGGTGATGAAAAATACGCCTGCATACCAAGTCCAATCAGGAAGATTTAGGGCCTTATTGGGGGTAGTGATGCTCCAAAAAAGCAAGGGTAATAAGCTTGAAAATGCGATGATATTGTAGCCAATTCGGTAATAAGGGAAGGCTTTGGGCAGGGAGATTTCCACCCATTTTTTCACGTGCGTGGCCGCCAAAAAACTATGGACAAAAAAGTATGCCGCCCATGCGCTTGCAAGTAAATAGATTTCCATGGATTTCGCTCGAAACGGTTTGGCAAATTCGCCATGAGGTCATGTGGCCGGAGCGTGACCCAACTTTTGTGCGCATTCCAGCAGATGCCGATGCGAAACATTTGGGGGTGGTCATGGCCGACCGCGTTGTATCCATCATTTCCCTTTTTGAATCCCCTGAAGGTCTACAATTTCGAAAATTTGCAACGCTCTTGTCGGAGCAAGGAAAAGGATATGGATCCTATCTATTGCAACATGTGATTGATTCGTATCCAGGTAAACTTATCTGGTGTCATGCACGTGTCGAAAAACAGGCTTATTACGAGAAATTCGGCCTATTTGCGCGTTCGACCCCCTTTGAGAAGTCGGGCAAAACCTATGTGCGCATGTCTACAGGCGCGTAAAATTCAAATTTGATTTCGTTGGATCCGTGTTTGCCCACGTTCTTCCAACCCGCCTTGCGGTAAAAGGATTCAGCTCTGGAATTGGGCGCTGTTCCTAACCAAAGAGTTTGGTTGGTTTTCGCAAAATAGGCAGCAATCAGTTGGTCATGCAACCTTCGGCCCACGCCCCTTTTTTCGAAATTGGGATGTACAAAAAGCGCCCAAACGTTATTTTCTTGAAAGTCTACGATGGCGAAGCCGACGATTTGGTGT
>JBEDFG010000164.1:0-3521 GCA_041175285.1 Bacteroidota bacterium
TACTCCCTACAATGAGTCCTAGGCCTCATTTTTAGCCAACTAATCAAAATATCAGCTACTACCTTTAACTAAATTATCAAGTGACTGACCAACAAATTTCATAGCTTTGCGCCTAAGCTTTATACCATCTATTTTGAAGTCAATACGCTTGCCTTTTCTGTTTTTCACTCTTGTTTGTTTCCAGCTGGCAGGCCAACAAATCACCTTTCATCAGCTTCCGCAAGACCTACAACTTTACCCGCGCAACGAACAAAATATAGCAAACATTCCGATTTCTGGTCGAATGAAAGCAGGCACAACTGGATCTATTTCTGTTCTGATAAAAAAAGGAAAAATACCCTACTCATACACCAAAACAGCACTAAAAACAAGCGGAAGCTTCCAATTATCCGTAGCGATACGCGCAGAATTAGTCGAATATCAGCTCGACGTATATTGGATTCAGGGCACTGACTCCTCCTTCCTCGCTCACCGAGAAAATATTGTTGCCGGAGATGTTTTTTTGGTTAGCGGACAATCCAACTCCTACACGGGTAAAGACCACCCAAAAGTCTATAAAGGTGAATTTGCCCGTAGTTTCGGCCGAAATCCCGATTACGAGAACTACACACCCTACAATCCCGGTGATACACTTTGGTCTATATCCAACAGCCCATCGGACGTTGGCCTTTTCGCTTCGGAACTCCAACGCCTCTTCATTGAAAAACAAAAAGTTCCTATTTGCATCATCAACGGTGGCTCTGGCGGTTCGTCTATGGAATACAATCTTTACCGAAGTGCAAATCCCATAGACCTCAAAACATCCAGCGGCAAACTGCTATACCGCACACAAAAAGCCGGCGTTACGAATCAGATAAAAGCATTCATCTACCGACAAGGAGAAAATGAAGCCAGCGGTAACGCCCCAGAGTGGTTGGCCAATTTCAAAAAACACATCGAACTACTCAAAAAAGAATACCCCAGTATTCAAAAAATATACTTACCTCAAATCAATATCCTCCACGGAGAACTTTCGCTCCAAAGTGTTATCCGAGAAGGACAGCGATCCATTACCCAAGAGAATAAATTCATTCGAGGATTCGCTACCATTGGCACAAAAGGATATGATGGCATCCATTATACCCCAGAAGGTTATGCACAAACCGCTACTGAATTATACCGCCTGATTGAAGCCGATTTATATAGCCCACAGACTGTCCCAGGAATCGAAAGCCCCAATATCCAGCGGGCCTATTTCGCGAGTAAAGACAAGAAAAAAATCATTTTGGAATTTGACAAAGGTCAAATCCTAAAAATCCCAGCCGATTCGACCGTGACCGATTGGAATGGAAACATGCAAACGAAAAGCTTAAAACAGAACTTCTTTTTCGCTCCCATTGCTTTCCCATACGCGACATTCCCGGAATTGGTGAGTATTCAAGCGAAGGCCAACGAGCTAACTTTGCTTCTTTCCAAACCTCCAACAATCGACACATTGGCTTATACGCCATCTTTCTATAATCACCCTCAAGCGTTTAAAACCACTGCCCCGCTGCTTGTCAATCAAAACGGAATGCGGGCTTTTGCGTTTGACAATTACTTCATTGAACCCTATGATAATTACTTTGATGATGATGCAGATGGATATGTCAACGCAAAAGATCAATGTCCTAATACAAGCTTAAATAACCCCGTTGACAAAAATGGTTGTGCTTCGGACCAACGAGACAGTGATTCGGATGGCATGGTGGACAAATTAGATGATTGCCCTTTCGAGAAACAATTGCCAATACCACAAGTGTCCTTCCTGAATGAGAATACATTGACCACGGCCGCGGCTGGTTCTTACCAATGGTTTAAAGACGGAGTGTTATTACCTGGCGAGGTGAAGCAAAATCTAACGGTCAATGTCTCCGGAACCTACGCCGTAGAAATCAAAAGTGCGACTGGGTGTTTAGTACCTAAGTCGGCAAACCGCCAAGTACTTATCCTAGCCAATGAAGAAGCCCCATCATCCATTCGAATTTTCCCAAATCCGACTCAAGATTACATACAGGTGGAATTTGACAGGACAAACTTTCCAAATTTAGAGCTGCAATTAGTGGATTTACAAGGTAAAATTTGGTGGAAAAAATCAGGTATGCAGTCCAATGAACGGATTTCCATGAGTCAATTACCCGTGGGTAAATACCTAGTCCATTTCAACTATGGACAAAAATCGATCCCGATTCTAAAACAATAAAGTACCTCCATTCAGAATAGAGGCACTTTGTATGGTATTATTAGAACTAGGAGTACTGCCACAAAGGAACAAAAAATGGGACCTAGAGACAATGAGGCCCAGGCCTCATATTTACATGTTTTTCAAGGCCCAGGAGAGCAGGCTATTATTTTCATTTGAAAGCCCCAATTTTTTAGAAATGTGATAGCGATGGTTTTTGACCGTTTTTTCAGAGATAAATAGCAATTCCGCAATTTCTTTGGTTTTCTTCTGGGCGGCAATTAATTCCAAAATACGTTTTTCGGCTGGCGTAAAATCGTGTCCTTCACCCGATTTTTTATCAATGGCATGAAAAGCAATTTCTACTGAAATACGAATTTGACTCTCATTCCAAGGTTTAACCAAGTAATTTAAGGGGCTTGATTCATTCGTTTGGTCTAGATGACTACGATCGCCAAAGGCCGTCAGGAAAATAACTTCGAGCGAAGGAAAACGATTTTTAGCATCCATGGCAAAATCGATCCCCGTTTTCCCCACACCCAAATCTATATCACAAATGGCAAGCTGTGGCTTCCATGCCAGTAACTTCGTCAATGCTTCTTCGAAATTATGCGCCACTTGAACTTCATATCCGCTTTTTTCTAGGATTTCGCACAAATCAATGGCCACTATCACTTCATCTTCCAAGATTAAAATTCGATTCTTTCCCATTTATTCGTAGTTAAATAATAGTTGATGAATTACTCCTCCCTCAATCCGTAATGTATGAGTTGCATTCATTTGCGTACACATGAGCCCGATTAACTTCAATCCCAGTTGGCCTGAGTTAAGCAAATCAGCCTCCTTCCCAGGCCCATTATCTGAGATTACAATACAGATTTGATCATCTTGTAATTGCACTTGAATGGTCAAAATACCAGCTTGAGTTTCTGAAAAAGCATATTTAAATGCGTTGGAAATGATTTCATTTAGAATTAAACCAAATGAGGTGATTTTCTCTAAACTCAACCTGAGCTTAACATCGATATCGTAATGAATTTTTACTGGTGGAACTTCCGGTTTTTGGAATACTAAAACCAAATGTGCCACGAGTGTTTGGATGTAATCGTTGACATTCACGAATTCAAACTCTTGGGTATCATGTAAATTAGAATGTACCAGTGCAAAGGTCTGTATTCGATTTTGCATGGAACGTATGAGTTCGTTAGACTCTTTGGTATGAACACGTCGTTTTTGCAAATTCAATAAGCTATAAATCACTTGCAGGTTATTCTTCACGCGATGATGCAATTCCTTAAGCAATATTTCGTTCCGACTATTT
>JBEDFG010000165.1:0-4634 GCA_041175285.1 Bacteroidota bacterium
AGGGGTTCTGGAACACTTTTATTTAATCTTAATTCCCTTGATTTACATCGCAGCGATCACATTGGTTAGTCGCGGAGAGGTTCATGGAAGCCAGTCGGCGCCTTTATGGTTCGCGGCTATTTTATTTATCGGTGTACACGCGAGCCAACTGGCCGTCGGATATCAAGCCAATAAATGGATCTATATGTTGCCATTTGTTTTGGTACACGCATATTTGATTTTTTCAAAGCTAAGCATAGCTATCCAAAAACCCATCGGACCTAACATAGGCCAAACCGTTAAAACAGGGGTATTAACGCTGATTTTAATGAATGCCGCTTGGGTCGCAGTGAGTGAACAATATTACATGGCATTTGTTACCTTAGCTTTATTACCGCTCTCCATGTGGGTGGGCAAAAAATTCGCCGTTTCATAATTTATATTCATGCAAGTATTACAGCAGCAATTTCAGGTTCCTTTTAATTACCAAGTGATTTTCACAAAACACTTGTTCGACGCGAATAATAAAACCTTGTGTGATTTTATATCAAATTTCGGCCAAAGTAATTTCCGTAAACGCATCCTTTTTGTCATTGATAAGGGGGTTGCAGATGCACATCCCTCATTAACAAACTCAATCATTAACTATTTCGAAACAAATGCGGTAGCTGATTTAGCGGCGGAAATCTTGGTACTTCCAGGTGGAGAAGTTTGTAAAAACGATCCTCGTTTTTACGAAGAAGTTGTTCGGGCAATTGATGAACATCGCATCGACCGCCATTCTTTTGTCGCGGCGATTGGCGGTGGCGCATTTTTGGATATGTCGGGCTACGCAGCAGCGATTTCACATCGAGGAGTTAAATTAATACGAATACCTACCACCGTTCTCTCTCAAAATGATTCAGGGGTAGGTGTTAAAAATGGGGTGAATTACTTAGGAAAGAAGAACTTCTTAGGAACCTTCGCTCCTGCTGTGGCTATATTCAACGATTTAGCATTTTTAGCGACCTTGGAAGATCGCGACTGGCGTTCGGGTATTGCAGAAGCAATCAAAGTTGCCTTGATTAAGGATTTAGCCTTTTTTGAATGGTTGGAAGCCCATGTCTCAGCCATGAATGCCCGAGATGAAGCGGCCATGATTGAACAAATTTACCGATGTGCAGATTTACACATGAAGCATATATCTGGTGGAGATCCTTTTGAACTAGGTTCAGCACGGCCATTGGATTTTGGGCATTGGGCGGCTCATAAATTGGAATACTTGACCGACTTTAAGATTCGACATGGAGAAGCAGTTGCTATTTCATTAGCGGATTGTGAACGCATTTTGACAGTCATCAAAGGTTTAGGCTTTGATTTATATCATCCCGCTTTGGCAGAAAATGAATGCCAAAATTTACACAAGGGCTTACAAGAATTCCAAGAACATTTAGGTGGACACCTGACAATTACCCTATTAAAAGCCCTAGGAAAAGGGGAAGAAGTGCATGAAATGGACTTTCCGACCATCCAGGCTTCCGTTGCCTTATTAGCTAAATACGCTTAATATGAAAACAGCCTTCGGACATCTGAGCTATTGCAGTAATATTCATCCAGGAGAAATTTGGGAAGAACATTTTGCCAATTTACGAGCAACCGTCCCACAGGTCAAAAAAGAAGTTTGTCCAGACCAATCCATGGGATTGGGTTTACGAATCGCGAATCAGGCTAGTATCGATTTAACCGAAGATGCAAATAAGTTAGCAGCCCTAAAAACATGGCTGGCTAAAGAAGACCTCTACCTTTTTACATTGAATGGATTTCCATATGGAGGATTCCATAATACGATTGTCAAAGATCAGGTGCATGCACCCGACTGGACGTCGCAGGATCGCGTCAATTACACACGTCGCCTGATCGACTTATTAGTTCAATTATTGCCTTCCGATCAACACGAAGGTGGAATTTCAACCTCACCCTTGTCCTATAAATATTGGTGGGATCAGCGCGATGCCGCCATTGGTCAAGCCACAATGGAATTATTGAAACTTGTCCCCTATTTGGCGCAAACCGAACAGAAAACGGGCAAATGGATTCACATAGACATCGAACCCGAACCCGATGGTCTCCTAGAAAATCACCGTGAATTCGTTGATTGGTATACGGATACCTTGATTCCCTTTGCGATTACTGCGGGAATTCCGGAAGATTGGGTGCGCCGACATATTCATATTTGTTTCGATGTGTGTCATTATGGTGTTTCATTTGATAAACCATCGGAATGTTTAATGGAATTAAAGTCAAAAAATATTTCCATTGGTAAGATTCAAATCAGCTCTGCCTTGCGCGTGGATTTACGAAACAATGCGTCAGCACGTATCGAATCATTGAAAAAATACGAGGAACCCACCTATTTACATCAGGTCAAAGCCTTGAAAAAAGATGGGAGTTTTATTCAGTTTAAGGATTTAGGTGACGCACTAGCGCAATATACTGATGGCGTTTACGACGAGTGGCGCGTACATTTTCATGTGCCTTTATTCTTAGACTCATATGGATTATTGAATTCCACTCAAGCCGAAATCGCAGAAACCCTGGCTTACCACAAGCAATATCAGGTAACAAATATGATGGAAATAGAAACGTACACGTGGGGCGTACTGCCTGCTGAATACCAAGAGTCAATCGAATCATCCATTGCACGTGAAGTCACGTTTATTCAAGACTTATTATGCAAAAAACCGTAGTTATCGATATCGTAGGGCTTAGCGAAAGTATTTTAGGTCAAAATACACCCTTTTTGGACGGCTATATTTCGGGCAAAAATAAATCGAAAATCAAGCCTCCATTTCCGGCGGTGACGACTACTTCCCAAAGTGTTTATTTAACAGGTAAGTATCCTAATTCACATGGAATCGTAGGTAACGGTTGGTATGACAAAGTCGACTCCGAAGTGAAATTTTGGAAGCAGTCCAATAAGCTTGTGGGCGATGAAAAAATCTGGGATGCGGGACACAAAAAAGACCCAAATTTCACCTGTTCGAATTTATTTTGGTGGTATAATATGTACTCAACGGCGGATTATTCCGTTACGCCACGTCCTCAATACCATTCAGATGGAGTCAAAATGCCCGATTGCTATAGCCATCCAGCCGCCTTGCGGGATGAATTACAAAAGGCTTTTGGCACATTTCCCTTATTTAATTTCTGGGGACCCCATGCGAATATCAAATCGACAAATTGGATTGCTGATGCGTCCATTTATGTCGACAAGAAATATGATGCGACTTTGACTTTCATCTATTTGCCACATTTGGATTATTGCTTGCAAAAATTTGGGGTAGATTTTGAAAAAATCAAAGGCGATTTAAAAGAGATCGATCAGGTCGTTGAACGATTAATTACGCATTTCGAAAGCAAGGGCGCGAAGGTCATTATCTTGTCGGAGTATGGGATTAATAATGTTTCCCAACCCATACATCTGAATCGCATCTTACGTGAATCAGGGTACATCGCTTTACGGGAAGAACAAGGATTGGAATTATTGGATCCGGGCGCATCGCGTGCATTTGCCGTTTCCGACCATCAAATTGCCCATATTTATTGCCCAGATACTTCCGTAATCGATGAGGTCAAGCTCCTTTTGATGCAAACCCGTGGAGTGAAAAAAGTATTATCCGGAGACGAATTAGCAGCATATCACATCGACCATCCACGAACGGGAGATTTGGTTTTGATTGCCGATAATGATGCCTGGTTTACCTATTATTATTGGTTGGACGACAATAAAGCTCCCGACTTTGCTCGCTGTGTAGACATCTTCAAGAAGCCAGGCTATGATCCCGTGGAGATGTTTATGGACCCCAAAAATCCATTCATCAAATTACGGGCTGCCTATAAATTAGCTCGTAAACTGTCAGGATTCCGCTATCGCATGGATGTGATTCCATTGGATGCTAGTTTAGTCAAAGGTTCACATGGAAGTCCTTTCTGTGACGAAGCCTATTTTCCATTATATATTGCTGATAATCAATCCACTGATAAAATGGAACCGACGGAAGTTTATTCGTTGATCTGGAATACGGTGTTTGAATAAAATGTTTAACTTGAAATTCTAAACTTACAACAATGAAAAAAATCTTGAAAACCATCGCCATGGTCGTAGCCCTTTTGGGAGCCGGCGAAGCTGCACAAGCACAAATGCCAAGTCCACAAGAAATGGCCATGAATCAATTGAACCGTATGAGTTCAGAATTGAAATTAACTAAAGAACAAGAGTCTAAAATTGAACCCCTAATCGTTGCGCGCATTGAGAAGATGATGGAATTCCGTCAGGCAGGCATGGATCGCGAGGAGATGATGGGTGAGATGAAGAAGATTAATGAAAGCCAACAAGAAGCATTGAAGGCAATCTTAACCCCTGATCAATTAGAAAAATACAAGACCATGCAATCGCAAATGCGTCCAGGCGGCGGTCCTCCACGTAACTAATTCGTATGAAATACATATTGGTATTCATTTCACTTATTGGGCTTTCTCCGGTCATGGGGCAAGCCCAATTTGAAAAAGCCCTACAGACCCAATTAATCCTTGCTTCAGATGGCGATTTAATTGAATTGGAAGCGGGGAACTTTCAAATTTCAGGCAGTCTTTCCTTAGAAGGAAAAAAGAAAATC
>JBEDFG010000166.1:0-4480 GCA_041175285.1 Bacteroidota bacterium
CGCTACGGCCTCTTCGAAGTGCATGGGACGAAATCCTGGAGGGGTCGTTAAAATCACCACATCCGCTAATTCCATTGCTCTTTTGTAGGCATCAAATCCAACGAACTTTCTATCCTCAGGAACATCTACTTTTTGTCTAATTGGAATTGCTTTTGTTGAAGCATCCTTCTCACGAGATTTCATCAAATTTCCATAGCAATCATCTAATCGATCGCGAAATACATCCGCCATTGCCACTAATTGAATGTTTTCTTTCGTGCTTAATGCTTGCGTGATGGCGCCAGTTCCGCGACCTCCGCAACCTATTAGGGCCACTTTAAGGGTGTCACTAACCAAACTTTGGCCTGAAAATGCACTAGCTGCCCAGGGCGCTAAAATGATGCCACTAGCCGTTAAGCCAGTTTGTTTGACAAAATCTCGTCTTGTATTTTTCATTCGTTTGATAGAGGTTTAGTTTATAAGTATTTTTCAAAAAATGATTTAATTTCTTGTGCGGAAGGTTGTTTGGCCGGTCGCATGATACGGAAGCCTACAAAAGGTGCATCCGCATTCCACCAGATACTTTTCGGTATTTGTGGGTCCCGACGGTTCCAAATCGGATCTGCTGCCATACGAAAAGAAGCGTGAACGCGATTGGCCGGATCTTGATAATTCCCACCTCGAACAACTGCATCTGCATATTTGTCTATAAAAACGGGACTTGTTTTTGTAGGGTCGACAGTCGATTCAAAGTGATCCAGCACCCATTCAGCTACATTCCCTAACATGTCATGGAGACCCCAGGCGTTTGGTTTTTTTAGGCCAACTTGATGGTATTTGTCGTTTGAATTACCTTGAAACCAAGCATATTCTGCCAGTTTCTCAGCAGAGATTTCAGCGCCTGCCTTGCATGCGTATTCCCATTCAAGTTCTGTTGGTAGTCGGTAAAAAATGCCTGTTTTTGCATACAGCCACTTGCAATACATGATTGCGGCATATTGTTGCATGGAATTGGCCGGAAATCCACCCACTTTTCCCATGCCTAAGGTAAAATCAATGTAGGGCGGACTCGGTCTAGTGATCGCATCTGGGCCTTCTTTTGGAGGTTTAGGTTCTGGGTCACGTGCTTCTTCAAAGAATAATTGATATTCATCATAGGTAGATTTCCAGTAGGAATCGCCATCATATCGAATGAAACACGCGTTTGTGGGATAGCTTGTTGGTATGATTTCAATCCTTGCGCTATAATTGCATTCGAAAAAAACAGACTAATGAAGACGAGACGCCTCATGTGGTAATAGTTTATAGTTGAATAGGATTTTAGGTTCACCGGATTCATTTTCAAAAACCAGCAAGCGAACATTTATCAATTTTACTAATAATTCTTGAATTTCTTGCACAGTCATAACCGTCGCGGCTGTGGCAAGCCAGTCGGCCAATGTCCCATCTTCTGCAATTGCAGTCGCTGATCGTGAATGAGTTAGCGCCATTCCTGTTCTGGGATCAATTACATGTGAATAGGTTACATCACCCAATTGCATGGATTGATACGTTTTTCCACTTGTCGCCACGGAGACATGTTTCAGTGAATAGGTCTCAGGTAGTAACGTTTTAGAAATAGGCATTTCAATGCCCACTTGCCAAGGTAAATCAGAAGGGTTTTGACTTGTCATGACAATTTTTCCTCCAGCGTCAACGAGCGCGTAGGGAAATCCCATTCTCTTTAATTCATCCAATACACGTTGTGCTACAAATCCCTTTCCTAAGGATCCTAAGTCTAGTTGGCATGCAGAATCAAGCAAACGAACTGCTGTGGAGTCGGCAGAAAATTCCAAACAGTTTCCTTGAATCTTTTGAGCGATCTGTTGCAATGCATCCAAATCGGGCATGACAAGATTCTTTCTTGCATTCCGCCAGATTCCTACCTGCTTCCCAGCGAATACATTTAAAGCACCATTACTCAGATTTTTTGCTTGGATTGATTCCATTAATATAGATCGAAATGCTTCATGAATGGGATAGAATTTCCCAGTTCCTGCTAATCGATTGACATGGCTGAGGTCGGAGGTTGGTTGGTAATCACTTAGTTCACTTTCTAATTCAGTAGCCAAACGAAAAGCTCGTTTGACTGCTTTTGAAATTCCATTCGAATCTGCGCAAGATATCGTAATTCGGAAAGGGGAGCCCATGCGCTGCGTTTCATAGGCGTATTTTTGAAACTGCGCATGTGAATGGATTGAAATTAACAAGAGGAGTAAGCCAAGAACAATTTTCAACATGGGGTCGGAAATTATTCTTTGGACAAATCCAGTAGTTCAATATTTCTGAAATCAATTTCTTGTCCTTCGCTTTGAAGAGCAATGAATCCACTTGTCAACAACTTGCCGTCTATTTTCAAGGAGGGATTGTAGCGGTTCGCTACACCACCACCGATTTGCGGTTGGGTATATTCCAGTACAGTTTCCCCGTTTATTTTATGGGTAACGAGTTTGTCTCCGCGGACAATTAATTCAGCCGTAATCCATTGTTCATTCTCAAATGTTTTGGAGGTGGAATTAATGCAATGGCGTGGGTCTATCCGCCCTTGGAAAACGACATCAGTACCGGGCGAACACATATTTCCTGTGGGTCTAGGTTTGCCATCCGCCAAAATCCCTAGGAATTGCATTTCGACTGAGATGGGCCAATCTTGTTCTTTCGGCATGGTATTTGGATCTTGGGAGTGAAACATGACTCCCGAGTTTTTCTCCGTATAATCAGGGGCGTCTTTGCGCCAAATACCCGTGAAGCGATATTGTAATCTTAATTTATAATGTGAGAATGGCTTGTTGAAATAGAGGTGACCATAGCGTTCATTAAAATGATCATATTGATCATATCGAACTTTGATCATTCCGTCTTCTGCTCTAAAAGTGTTACCGTAATTATCGCCAACTTCATGGTGGTGGATTTTGACGGTCCAATTTTTAAGGTTTTGGCCATTGAATAATTGAATCCATTTTTCTTTTTTCGGTTTTGCCAGGGTACAAAATGCAATGCCAAAGAAAGCGAGCAGAAGAAAATGTTTCATAGGAGAGGTTTAGTGTTTTAAAGTAAGGCAATTAGCGGTAAAAATAAAATTAATGTTTGCTGTGATTTGAAACTATTGTATGGATTATATGGTTAATCGCCTTGGTTCTCAAACATATAAAAATATGAAAGCATTTTACATCATTGCTGGCGTTGGTTTTATCATCCTCATGATTCAATCGTATAAATTGGTGAGTAGTAATCTAAAGACAGAAAATCAAAAATATCGGTTGGTTCAAAAGGAGGCTCAATATGAAATTCGTTTTTATCCAGCTGCCACCTTTGCTAAAATCTACAGTCCAGGGACAAATTTCAAGTCGGTGGCCAGCAGTGGTTTTAATAAATTAGCGGGGTATATTTTTGGTGGAAATGATCAAAACAAAAGTATTGCGATGACGGCTCCTGTTCGAATGGAGATCGGAACTGCCGGCTCGACCATGAGTTTTGTCATGCCTGAAAAATACCAAGAATCTGACTTGCCGAAACCGAAGGATTCGGGCGTACATATTGTGAAGTCGAGTCCACAATATGTGGCAGTTATTCGATTTGGCGGATATGCGAATGATGAAATAATTAAGGAGAAGCGCGATGAACTGTTGGAGTTAATTGTGAAAAGGGGAATAAAAGTGGCGGGAGAATATACCTTTTTAGGCTACAATGCGCCTTTTCAATTTTGGGGTAGAAAGAATGAGGTGGTGATTCCAGTGGAGTGGAAAGAGTAAATTTTTCTTTCAATAATTTTTGGTCGTTAATAGATGCTTCAATTACATTTCCCTACCTAAACTTAATTTTGTGAAAAAGTTAATCAGGATACTCGTTGAATCTGCTTGATTATTCTCTTTCAACGTATCTGCAGATTCTACGAAAGCGGCTGATCAAAATCCATTTGCTGGGAAATGTGCCGAAAGAGACGAGAAAGCCCCAAATTTGGGGCTCTTTTTTTTGAGAAAATTTTAAGGCTGATTTCCGATTGGTCATTATTTATAATTCGAATGTTCTGCTATTTTTGATTCACTTAACTTCTTGTATGAAAAAAATCGCCTTTCTTCTATTGTTTGTTTCCCCCGTTTTTGCACAGACAAAATCGGATTTGTCGGGAGCCGCAAATTTGTTTGATTTGACTTTTACTACCCAAGAATTGGATACACTGTATTCAGATGTGGTAGATAATTTGGCTAATTACAAGGCCATGCATACGTTGTCATTAAATAATAATGTGCCTTTGAGCCTTTGGCAAAATCCAAAATTGCCAGGTTTGAAATTCGATCAAAAGCAACAACCCGTTGTTTGGCCCACGGTTCGAGCGACTTTACCTAAAAACAAAAACGAGCTTGCTTTCTATTCCATTGATCAATTAGCCTATTTGATCAAATCCAAGCAAATTACTTCCGTGGAATTGACTCAATTTTTTATTGATCGCATCAAAACATAC
>JBEDFG010000167.1:0-3494 GCA_041175285.1 Bacteroidota bacterium
CGTAGAAGATTTACTACGCAAAACCAATACATCGCCTGAGCAAGTGGACCTATTAATCTGTGCCACCGTAACTCCTGATTACTTATTCCCTTCAGCGTCAAATATGATCTGTAAGTCGGTAGGTATTCGCGAAACGGCGTCGTTCGATTTAGCAGCGGCATGCTCGGGTTTCTTAAACGCATTAGCGGTAGGATCCGCATTTATCGAGGCAGGTCGTTATAAAAAGGTCATTGTGGTAGGGGCAGATAAAATGTCGGCCATCGTAGACTATACGGACCGTACGACCTGCATCCTTTTTGGTGATGGAGCTGCAGCAGTGATGTTGGAGCCAAATACCGAAGGATTGGGCGTACAAGACTTCATTTTGAAATCAGATGGTGAAGGGTGTGAAAGTTTAATGCAAAAGGGAGGCGGAAGCGCATACCCGCCAACGCACGAGACGGTTGAGCAAAAATTACATTACATCCGCCAAGAAGGACAAGCCGTGTATAAATTTGCGGTAACCCGTATGGCTAATGTTTCTGCTGAGATCATGGAGCGCAATCACTTAGTAGGTGATGATATTCGTTTCTTGGTACCACATCAAGCAAACAAACGTATCATTGATGCAACGGCGAGCCGGATGGGCGTGAGTGAAGACAAGGTGATGTTGAACATCCAAAAATACGGCAATACGACTGCGGCGACTATTCCATTATGTTTATGGGATTATGAGAATCAATTGAAAAAAGGAGATAAATTAATATTGGCTGCCTTTGGTGGTGGCTTTACTTGGGGATCCGCTTATTTAACGTGGGCTTACGATCCAAAATAATTAACAAAACACAATGGCAACTACAGCAGATATTAAAAATGGTATGGTGATTAAGTACAATGACGATTTATATTCGATCATTGAATTTCTTCACGTAAAACCAGGAAAAGGCCCCGCATTTGTGCGTACTAAATTACGTTCATTGACTTCAGGCAAAGTAATTGATAATACGTTCAACTCGGGGGTATCGATTTATCCGGTTCGTGTGGAACGCAGAAAATACCAATTTATCTACAAAGATGAATTTGGTTTCAACTTCATGGACAACGAAACGTTTGAGCAAATCTTATTGGGCGAAAACTTATGCGTGATGGCGGATTTGATGAAAGAGGGCCAAGAAGTGGAGATCTTAATCAATACAGAAAATGATTCAGCACTTTCATGTGAATTGCCTCCATTTGTTGAATTGAAAGTTACATACACAGAACCAGGTGTTCGTGGAGATACGGCTAACTCGCCGAAAAAACCAGCGACAGTAGAGACAGGAGCGACGATTACCGTGCCAATCTTTATTGAGCAAGATGAATTAATTAAAGTAGATACAAGAACTTATTCATACGCGGAGCGCGTCAAATAATTTTATCTACATTTGTCAACAGAAAAAAACGGTCACCTTTTAATTAACCGAAATGGATACGAAAGAAATACAGCGATTATTAGATTACATCGCAAAATCTCCCCTAGCGGAAGTGAGCATTGAGACAGAAGGACTTAAAGTATCAGTGAAAAAAAATAGCGCGGTTGCACCTGTAGTTACAGTTGCTGCGGCTCCAGCTCCAGTAGCTGCCGCGCCAGCAGCGGCTCCGGCGGCACCAGCAGCACCTGCGGCAGCACCCGTTGCCGACAACCTTTACACGGTAAAATCACCTATGATCGGTACTTTCTACCGCGCAGCAGGCCCAGATAAAGACAATTTTGTGGAAGTTGGCTCAGAAATCGCACCCGGTAAAACCTTGTGTATGATCGAAGCGATGAAGTTGTTCAACGAAATCGATTCTGAAGTTTCTGGCAAAATCGTTCAAATTTTAGTGGAGAATGCAAGTCCAGTGGAATTTGACCAACCTTTATTTGTAGTAGAAAAAGCTTAATTATGAGCCTGCCGCATACACCGTATGGATTAAGTATGCGAACAGACAAATCAAATTATATGTTTAAAAAAATACTCATTGCAAACCGAGGAGAGATTGCGTTGCGCATCATCCGTACCTGCAAAGAAATGGGCATCAAGACAGTTGCTGTTTATTCAACTGCTGACCGCGAAAGTTTACATGTTCGCTTTGCCGACGAGGCCGTATGTATTGGACCTCCTCCAAGTCGCGATTCTTACCTAAGCATTCCAGCATTAATTTCAGCTGCGGAAGTAACAGGTGCAGATGCGATTCACCCAGGTTATGGTTTCTTATCTGAAAATGCGGAATTTTCACGCATTTGTTCAGAACACAGCATTAAGTTTATTGGTGCTTCTGCAGAGATGATCAACCAAATGGGCGATAAAGCCACCGCCAAAGACACCATGAAGAAAGCAGGCGTACCTGTGATTCCGGGTTCTGATGGCTTAATTGACACCGTTGAAGAGGCTATTGAATTAGCCAAAACAATCGTTTACCCAGTTATCATTAAGGCAACAGCCGGTGGTGGTGGACGTGGTATGCGTATCATTCGTGAAGAATCTGAGTTCCGTAAGCTTTGGGATGATGCCAAAATGGAAGCAGCAGCCGCATTTGGGAACGACGGTATGTACATGGAGAAATTCGTGGAAGAACCTCGTCACATTGAGATTCAGGTAGTAGGCGATAAATTTGGAAAAGTATGTCACCTTTCTGAGCGTGATTGTTCGATCCAACGACGTCATCAAAAACTATGTGAAGAAACTCCTTCTCCAGCGCTAAGTGAAGAATTACGGACCAAAATGGGTAATGCAGCCATCGCGGGAGCAAGTGCCATTGGATACGAAGGTGCCGGTACGATTGAATTTTTAGTGGACAAAAATGGGGATTTCTACTTCATGGAGATGAATACACGTATCCAAGTAGAGCACCCGATTACGGAAGAAGTGACCGATTTCGATTTGATTAAAGAGCAAATTAAAGTAGCTGCTGGCATCCCGATTTCAGGACAAAATTACTTCCCTAAATTATATGCGTTAGAATGCCGGATTAATGCGGAAGATCCAGCGAATGGATTCCGTCCTTCTCCAGGTAAAATCACGAATTTACACTTGCCAGGTGGCCATGGTGTACGGATTGACTCCCATGTTTATTCGGGCTACACGATCCCACCTAATTATGACTCCATGATTGCGAAAGTAATCGTAAGTGGTCAAAGTCGGGAAGAAGTATTGCGTCGTATGAAGCGCGCCTTACAAGAATTTGTGATTGAAGGGATCAAAACGACTATCCCATTCCATATAAAATTGATGGATGACCCTGGTTTTCAATCGGGTAAGTTCACGACAGCGTTTATGGAAACCTTCGATATGAGCGGTATCTAGTGTTTAAAAGCACTTTTAAGGAAGGAGGCCGAGGCCTCCTTTTTTTATTCATAAATAATTTAGAATCAGGCTTGGATATTAGTTCTTGAATTTCTAAATTTGCACTCCCATTTTTCGATTGAATGCCCGTTTGAAAGATAAAATAGGTCATAATCAAATCCTTAAGGCAAATTCCGTGGTCTTGGTGGA
>JBEDFG010000168.1:0-4488 GCA_041175285.1 Bacteroidota bacterium
CAGGAAAAGCTTATTCTCGTATGACGCAAGATGCTGCTCGTATGTTGTTAGCTAAATTGAAGTTGAACGCTGGAGTATACTCTGGAACAGCTGATTGGCAAGGTGCATATGATGCTGCTAATGCAGTTATCAACTCGAAGAATGGATATTCTTTGTCTTCTTCTACCGTTTCCAACTTCATCGTTGCTAACGAAGGATCAGGCGAGAACATCTGGACTATCCCTTACGATAGCTTCAAGGCAGGTGGTATGAACTTCCAAATGAGAACTTTGCACTATGCAAACCAACAAACTTACGGTTTGGGTAACTCACCTTGGAACGGTTTCTGTACATTAGCGGATTTCTACAACTCATTTGAGTCGAAAGATTTACGTAATGCAATGTGGATCAAAGGTCAGCAATACGCTGCCTCTGGTGCTGCATTGAAAGATGCTAAAGGTGCTCCATTAGCATTTATCGCTGACTTCAATAAGGATCAAATGACGGATGCAGATCCAGAATTCCAAGTTGCTGGTATCCGTTCTCAAAAATATGAGATCCAAAAGAACAACCCGAACGGGGATCAATCAGCAGAAGCTGCTTTCCGTTTAGGAAAAACAGCTGAAGCTTTAGCTGATGTGAATACAATCCGTAAGCGTTCAGGTGTAGATCCATTGACTTCGTTAACTGCAGCTGATATCTTAGCTGAGCGTGGTCGTGAGTTCGCTTGGGAAGGATGGAGACGTAATGATATGATTCGTTTCGGTACTTTCTCTTTAGAGCGTAAGTTCATGAAGAAATTAGACAAGACTCGTGAGTTGTTCCCAATTCCACAACCACGTATCGATGCTAACCCATTGTTGAAACAAAACCCTGGGTATTAATTCGTACTGAATTTGATAAAAAGGCAGAGCCATTTGGTTCTGCCTTTTTATTTTATAAACAAGCCCTTTTTTGTATTTTTGCAGTCCATTATTCGAACGTTCCATGAAGCATTTTGTACTCCTATGTAGCGCAGCAATTTTAGCCTTCGCTTGCTCCACGAAAGAAGATACGCTATTTGAAGAATTGCCAGCTTCCAAGAAGATACGCTATTTGAAGAATTGCCAGCTTCCGAAACAGGCATCGACTTTGTAAACCGGAGTTTAGAGAAAAAGGAATTCAATATTTTCAACTACCGTAATTTCTATAATGGCGGTGGTGTGGCGATTGGCGATGTAAATAACGACGGCCTTTCCGATCTATTTGTTACTTCGAATTTCGAGGATAATAAACTATACCTCAACAAAGGGGGCATGCATTTCGAAGATATAACAGTGAAGTCTGGTATCGTGGGAAAGAAATTTTGGTCCACAGGTGTGACATTTGCGGATGTCAATGGCGACGGATTAATGGATATTTATGTGTGTAATTCGGGTTCACGAGATGCACGTGGAAATCAATTATACATCAATCAAGGCGTAAAAGGTGGTTTGCCTCATTTCGTTGAAATGGCTAAACAAGCCGGTTTAGAAGACGGTGGTCTTTCTACACACGCGGCATTTTTTGACTATGATCGCGATGGCGATTTAGATATGTATTTGCTGAACAACAGCTTTACGCCAATAGATAAGTTGGGCTACACCAACTTGCGCGATGTGCGCGACAATTTAGGAGGGGATAAGTTATTTCGTAACGATAGTCCCGATGGTAAGCGCATCATGTTTACGGATGTGTCTGAGAAAGCTGGCATTTATGGTAGCTTAATTGGTTTTGGTTTAGGTATTACGGTTGGCGATGTCAACAATGACAATTGGCCAGATATTTATATTTCAAATGACTTCTACGAGCGTGATTATTTATACATCAATCAGCACGATGGAACATTTAAAGAAGATTTAGAAAATCAAATGCCTCACATCTCCCTCAGTTCAATGGGAGCAGATATCGCGGATATCAACGACGATGGAAACCTGGATATTTTCGTTACGGATATGCTTCCTGGGGACGACCGACGATTAAAAACGACTTCTGTTTTTGAAGGATATAATTTAGTTGATTTGAAGTTGAAACGTGGGTTTTGGCATCAATACATGCGCAATAACTTACAACTGAATAATGGCGACGGAACCTTTAGTGAAGTAGGTCAGTTGGCCGGCGTGCATGCCACCGACTGGTCTTGGGGTGCTTTGATTTTTGACATGGACAACGATGGTCAAAAAGACATCTTTGTTGCCAATGGCATTGCGAAGGATCTAACGGATCAGGATTTTGTCGATTTCTTAGGCGATAGAAATACCATGCAGCAAATGTTGAATGGAAAGAAATTCGACTACAAAGAGTTTACCGATAAGATTACCTCGGTTCCAATTCCGAATTACGCTTACAAAAACGAGGGCGACTTAAAGTTCTCCAATCAAGCCAAATCATGGGGATTAGAAGGTCCCGGATTTTCAAATGGTTCTGCTTATGGCGACTTGGATAATGATGGAGATCTGGATTTAGTCGTGAATAATGTGAATTCGCCACTTTCGGTCTATAAAAATAAGACCAATGAGAAATTGAAAAACCATTATTTGACGGTTCACTTAAAAGGAACAGCTCGCAACTTAAATGGTATTGGGGCGAAGGTGACGTTGTTCCAACAAGGTAAAATTAAGGTATTGCAGCAGATGCCTAATCGTGGGTTTCAATCATCAAGTGATCATCAAATGGTCTTTGGATTAGGTCAAAATGGAAAAATTGATTCCTTGCAAATCATTTGGCCAGACGATAAAATGCAAGTGTTGAAATCTGTTAAAACTGATCAGGTATTGACACTCGATTATGCGAAGGCAACCGGTAAATTTAATTACATCCCATTTGTAGCAAAGCCGATTTTTGCTGATGTTACTTCCAAAACCTTGCAATACACACATCAAGAAAGTCTTTTCAATGACTGGGATCGCGATGTATTATTGAAGCAAAAATTATCGACGCAAGGTCCAGCCATGGCTGTAGGAGATGTTAATGGAGATGGACTGGATGATATTTATTTAGGGGGCGCGACTGGACAAAAGAAACAATTGTTTGTCCAACAAGCTTCTGGTCAGTTTAAAGAAAGTGTTCAAGCAGATTTCAATTTAGACCAAACCACGGAAAATACCGATGCCATTTTCTTCGATGCAGACGGTGACAAAGATTTGGATTTGTTTGTCGTTACAGGAAGTAATGAATTTGATATCAATGCTCCTGAGCTTCATGATTTATTGTATTTGAATGACGGGAAAGGAAATTTCAAACGTGACCTGCGCTTCCCAACCATTTTTGAAAATGGGTCTTGTGTGACCGCTGCTGACATGGATCATGATGGGGATTTAGATTTGTTTGTAGGTTCTCGCATGCTTTCAACTAAATATGGCATGAGTCCAAGCAGTAACCTATACATCAACGATGGAACGGGAGGATTCAAAAATTATTCGAAACGATTCATGCCAGAGATTGGAGATTTGGGCATGGTCACTGATGCCGAATGGGCCGATGTAAACAAAGATGGATATGCAGATTTAGTTGTTGCACAAGATTGGGGTGGCATTGTGGTATTTAAAAATGAACGTGGTCGGAAATTAGTCAAGCAAGAAATGGTTCCTGGTTCAGAAGGCCTTTGGGGATGTTTAAAACCTGCGGATATTGATGGCGATGGGGATATCGATTTTGTGGCAGGGAACTTTGGCCTAAATTCTAAGATTAAAGCTTCGGTGGAGTTTCCAGCGACACTTTCTGTGAATGACTTTGATAAGAACGGGAGTGTAGAGCAAATCATTTCATGTGTAACTGAAGATGGGAATTCGTATCCGATGGTACTAAAAGGTGAATTGCAACGTGCCACACCTGCGATCAAGCAGAAATTCATCAAATACAAGGATTATGCGAATAAAACCGTGGAGGATTTGTATTCAGATGAGCAACGAGATGGCATGGTTTTACGCCAAATCACAACAACAGAATCAGCCTTTTTAATTAACGATGGGAAAGGGAATTTCAGTTTACAAGCGTTGCCATATCAGGCACAATATTCACCAATTCGCGGAATCGAAGTGAGTGATTTTGACCATGATGGCAAGATAGATATTCTATTAGCTGGTAATTTCTTTGACTCACTTCCAGAATGGGGGCGTTTCGATGCTATGTATGGTTTGATGTTACAAGGCTTAGGGAAGGGTAAATTTGCTGTAAAACCATCTCAGAAAACAGGTTTTAAGACAATGGGTCAAGTACGTAAAATGGCTATTGCAAAAGGTAAAGGAGGGAATTTTGTAGTCCTCGCTAAAAACAATGACAAAGCACAAGTGTTTCAAGTAAAATAATAAGTAGTATGAATAAGTATCTCGCATTTTTCATTTTATCCATAGGTTTTCTTTCATGTAAATCAGGCGATGACGTGCAATTGTTCGAGAAATTGCCTGCCTCGAAAACGCACATCGATTTTGTAAATCAAATCAAGGAAACGCCCGAATTTAATATTTTGGATTACCTCTATTTCTATAATGG